>DATIUK010000340.1:0-6647 GCA_035466885.1 Casimicrobiaceae bacterium | reverse complement strand
ATGGCCGAAGCGTCGGCCACCCGCGCGGGGTCCCTCGCCGGGTGGCTCATCGGCGCGGCCTCCGCAGCGCCGGCGGCACTCGGCATGTCCGAGGTGTCGGCCGCCCGCGCCGATTCGCCTTGCCGTCGATCCCCAGCCTGCGGCCGGGGCCCCTCGCCGGGTGGCTCATCGGCGCACCCGCAACTCGGAGTAGAGGTAGGGCACGACGATCGCCGCGACCGTGGCGAGCATGATCGTCGCCGACGCGGCGCCGAGGCCGATCTGGCCGCGCGAGAACGCCATCGTGTACATGAACGTTGCCGGCATGTCGGTGGCGAAACCCGGGCCGCCGGCGGTCAGCGCCATCACGAGGTCGAAGCTCTTGATCGCCAGGTGCGAGAGCACCATCAGCGTCGAGAAGAAGACCGGCCGCAGGCACGGAATGACGATGCGCCAGTAGATGCGGGGCAGGCTCGCGCCGTCGATCTGCGCCGCCTTGAGGATCGAATCGTCGATGCCGCGCAGCCCCGCGAGGAACAGCGCCATCACGAAGCCGGCGCTCTGCCAGACGCCGGCGATGACGATGGTGTAGATCGCGCGGTCCGGGTTGATCAGCCAGTCGAAGCTGAAGCCAGCGAAGCCCCACTCGTGGGCGAGCTTCTCGAGGCCGAGCCCGGGATTGAGGATCCACTTCCAGGCGGTGCCGGTGACGATGAACGACAGCGCCATCGGATAGAGGTAGATCGTGCGCAGCACGCCTTCGACGCGGATCTTCTGGTCGAGCAGGATCGCGAGCAGGAGTCCGATCGCCATGCCGAAGCCGATGAAGAGGCTGCCGAAGATGCCGAGGTTGGTCAGCGCCACCCACCAGCGCTCGCTCTCGAACAGCCGCTGGTACTGCTCGATGCCGACGAACTCGTAGTTGGGCAGCAGCCGCGACGCCGACAGCGAGAGGTAGCCGTTCCACGCCATCAACCCGTAGATGAACAGGAACGCGACCACGAACGACGGCGCCAGCACCAGCCGGGGCACCCAGCGCGCGAGGCGCGTGCCGAAGGACGGCAGCGAATCCGCGGCCGCTGCCGCGTTCATCGGCGGCCGCCGGGCAGGCGCCGCACCGCCGCGGGCGAGCCCCGGAGTCGCGGCGAGCGTTTCGGCGCGGGGGCCGTCGGCGCAGCCCCGCGCGTCAGCATTTCACTTCGCCTTCGCGGCGGCAGCCAGCTTGTCCATCGCCGCTGCGGCGGTCATCTTGTCGTCGTTCCAGAACTGCGAGACGACGTCCTTCATCGCGCCCTCGACGGAGGACGGAACCGCCATCCCGTGGGCGATGGAAGGCAGCAGCGAGCCGCTCTTGTTGCTGGCGACGAAGTCGGCCGACGAGAGCTTCGCGCACTCGTCGAACTTGCCGAGGTTCATGTTGAGCCGGACCGGGATCGATCCCTTGTTCAGGTTGAACACCTCCTGGAACTCCGGGCCCATGATCGCGACGGCGAGGTCCTGCTGCGCCTTCTGGTTGTTGGGATCCTTGAGCTTGAACAGCACGAAGCTGTCGACGTTGTAGGTGTAGGCCTTGGCGGTGCCGGGCGCGGCGACGCAGACGAAGTCCTTGCCGGGCACCTTGCCGGCGGCGATGAACTCGCCCTTGGCCCAGTCGCCCATCAGCTGCATGCCCGCTTCACCCTTGATCACCATCGCCGTGGCGAGGTTCCAGTCGCGGCCGGGGGCGTTCTTGTCGGTGTAGCCCTTCACCTTCTTGAACGTCTCCAGCGTCTTCAGCATCGTCGGGCTCTTGAGCGAAGCCTGATCGAGCTGCACCAGCGCCTTGCGGTAGAACTCGGGTCCCCCGACGCCGAGGGCAACCGACTCGAAGGTCGTGAAGTCCTGCCAGTTCTGCCCGCCGTGCGCAACCGGCGTGATGCCGGCCTTCTTCAGCGCCTCGGCCGCGACGAAGAACTCGTCCCAGGTCGTCGGCAGCTTGGCGCCGGCCTTCTTGAAGGCCTCGGGGTTCGCCCACAGCCAGTTGACCCGGTGGACGTTGACCGGCGCGGCGACGTAGTTGCCCTTGTACTTCAAGCCGTCGGCGATGACCTTGGGCAGCAGCTCGTCCCACTTCTCGGCCTTGGCGACAGGGTCCATGTTCTCCAGCACGCCCTCGCGTGCCCACTCCTGGATCGACGGCCCCTTGATCTGCGCGGCCGCCGGCGCGTTGCCGGACACCACCCGCGACTTCAGTACCGTCATCGCCGCGTCGCCGCCGCCGCCGGCGACGGCGAAGTCCTTCCAGGTGTGGCCTTTCTTCTGCATCGACGCCTTGAGTTCGGCGGCGGCCTTGGCCTCGCCGCCCGAGGTCCACCAGTGCAGCACCTCGACCTCGCCGGCGCGCACCGGGGCGGACAGGAAGACGCCGGCCATCGCCAGCAGCAGGGACTTGCGGATCATCGACATGCGGCTCTCCTCTTTGGATTGGGCGCGATTCTGCATCGAGCGTGGCGGATGGTAAGTCGGCACCGCCTCGCGGACAAGTGTACGCCGGCGGCAGCGAACCGGGGGGTGGACGGGCCTAGACCGCCACCGGCGCCTTGATCGCGGGATGACACTGGTAATCGAGGATCGCGAAGTCCTCGAAGCGGTAGTCGAAGATCGTCGGCGCTCGCCGCAGGATGGCGAGGCGCGGCAGCGGGAACGGCTCGCGGGCGAGCTGGGTGGCGACCTGCTCGATGTGGTTGTCGTAGAGGTGGCAGTCGCCGCCCGTCCAGATGAACTCGCCGGCCTCGAGGTCGCACTGCTGCGCCACCATGTGCGTGAGCAGCGCGTAGGAGGCGATGTTGAACGGCACGCCGAGGAAGATGTCGGCGCTGCGCTGGTAGAGCTGGCACGACAGCCGCCGGTCCGCGACGTAGAACTGGAAGAACGCGTGGCAGGGCGGCAGTTTCATCCGCGGGATGTCGCCGACGTTCCACGCCGACACGATCAGCCGCCGCGAGTCGGGGTTGCGCCGGATCTCGGCGACGAGTTGCGCGATCTGGTCGACGTGGCCGCCGTCGGGTGTCGGCCAGCTGCGCCACTGGTGGCCGTAGACCGGGCCGAGGTTGCCGTCGGCGTCGGCCCACTCGTCCCAGATGGTCACGCCGGCCGCCTGCAGCGAGCGGACGTTGGACTCGCCGCGCAGGAACCAGAGAAGCTCGTGGATGATCGACTTGGTGTGGACTTTCTTGGTCGTGACCAGCGGGAACCCGGCCGCGAGGTCGAAGCGCAGCTGGTGGCCGAACACCGACAGCGTGCCGGTGCCGGTGCGGTCGGCTTTGCGGTGGCCGTGGTCGCGGACGTGCCGCATGAAGTCGAGGTATTGGCGCATGGAGGCGGGCGGGAGGGGCGAACGCGGATTCTAGCGGAACGGCGGCGGCCGCCGGCGCCGGCACTTGTCGGATTCGCCGCGGTCGAGCAAGCTGCGCCTGCCGCCCGTCCCGCAAGGCCTGCCCGACCATGCACTCACCGAACCAGTTCGACCTCCTGCGGGAGCGTCGGTTCGCGCCGTTCTTCTGGACCCAGTTCCTCGGCGCGGGCAACGACAACGTCTACAAGAACGCGCTGATCATCTTCGTCGCGTTCCAGGCGTCGACGATGACCACGCTCGACCCCAACGCGCTGGTCAACCTCGCCGGCGCCGTGTTCATCGCACCCTTCGTGCTGCTGTCGGCCACGGCGGGCCAGCTCGCCGACAAGGTCGAGAAGTCGCGGCTCATCCGCTGGATCAAGCTGTTCGAGGTCGCGATCATGGCCATCGGGCTCGCCGGCTTCGTCGCGCGCGACCTCACGCTGCTGTTCGTCGCACTCGGGCTGATGGGCGTCCACTCGACGCTGTTCGGCCCGGTGAAGTACGCGATCCTGCCGCAGCATCTGAAGCCCGAGGAGCTCATCGGCGGCAACGGGCTGGTCGAGATGGGCACGTTCGTGGCGATCCTGCTGGGCACGATCGCCGGCGGCGTCGTCGTCGCGGTGCAGCCCAACGGGCCCGCGCTCGCGGGCGCGCTCGCGATCGGTCTCGCCATCGCCGGCTACGTCGTCAGCCGGGGGATCCCGGTCACGCCGGCGGTCGCTCCGGAACTCGCGATCAACTGGAATCCGTTCACCGAGACCGCGCGCAACCTCCGCTTCGCGCAGGGCAACCGGGTCGTCTGGCTGTCGATGCTGGGGATCTCCTGGTTCTGGTTCTACGGCGCGGTCTTCCTCGCCCAGTTCGCCGGCTTCGCGCGCGACGTCCTGGGCGGCAACGAAGAGGTGGTGACGTTCCTGCTCGCGCTGTTCTCGATCGGCATCGGCACCGGTTCGCTGCTCTGCGAGCGGCTGTCGGGACGCCGCGTGGAGCTCGGCCTGGTGCCGTTCGGCTCGATAGGCCTATCGCTGTTCGCGATCGACCTCTGGCTGTCGAGCCGCGGGCTCTCCGCCCACTCGCTCGCCGGGCTGGGACGCTTCGCCGAGCAGCCGGGCCACTGGCGCGTCGCGGCCGACCTGGTGCTGATCGGGCTCTTCGGCGGGTTCTACATCGTCCCGCTCTACGCGCTGATCCAGGAGCGCTCGGAGCCCTCGCACCGGTCGCGGATCATCGCCGCCAACAACATCCTCAACGCGCTGTTCATGGTGGTGTCGGCGGGGATGGCGATCGGGCTGCTCCAGGCGGGGCTCACCATCCCGCAGCTCTTCCTGGTCACCGGGCTCATGAACGCGGCGGTCGCCGCGTACATCTTCGGCCTCGTGCCCGAGTTCCTGATGCGGTTCCTCGCGTGGCTGCTGGTGCACACCTTCTACCGGGTCGACAAGCGCGGACTCGAGCACATCCCCGACGACGGCCCGTGCGTGCTGGTCTGCAACCACGTGAGCTACGTCGACGCGGTCGTCCTGGCGGCGTGCATACGGCGGCCGATCCGCTTCGTGATGGACCACCGGATCTTCCGCATTCCGGTGCTGTCGTTCATCTTCCGGACCATGCGGACGATTCCGATCGCGCCGGCGAAGGAGGACGCGACGATGAAGGAGCGCGCGTTCGCCGAGGTCGCCCAGGCGCTCGGCGACGGCGAGGTCGTCGGCATTTTCCCCGAGGGCCGGCTCACCGACGACGGGGAGATGGGTCCGTTCCGGTCCGGCGTGCGCGAGATCGTCGCCACGACACCGGTGCCGGTGATCCCCCTCGCGTTGCGGGGCCTCTGGGGCAGTTTCTTCAGCCGCACCGTCGACGGTCGCGCGATGCGCCGTTTCCGCGGCGTGTTCTCCCGGATCGAGCTCGTCGCCGCCCCGCCGCTGCCGCCGGCCGAGGCGACGCCGGAGCGGCTCCAGGCGATGGTGCTCGCGTTGCGCGGCGACCGGCGCTGACGCGTCGCGGCGCACCGCGCTGCGCGGCGCCGGGGGCCGCCGTTCCGCCGTGCTACACTCGTTTGGCCTCGTCGGCCCTGCGGCCGAGTCACTTCCTCCGCCAACCCATGTCCGGCAATTCCCTCGGCAGACTGTACTGCGTCACCTCGTTCGGCGAGTCGCACGGGCCTGCGATCGGCTGCGTCGTCGACGGCTGCCCGCCCGGCATGGAACTCGCGGCCGCCGACATCCAGCACGACCTCGACCGGCGCAAGCCCGGCACCTCCCGCCACGTGACCCAGCGCCGCGAGTCCGACGCCGTGGAGATCCTGTCGGGCGTGTTCGAAGGCCGCACCACCGGCACGCCGATCGCGCTGCTGATCCGCAACGAGGACCAGCGCAGCAAGGACTACTCGAACATCGCCGACACCTTCCGGCCGGGGCACGCCGACTACGCGTACTGGCAGAAGTACGGCATCCGCGACCATCGCGGCGGCGGACGCTCGTCGGCGCGCGAGACGGCGGTCCGTGTCGCGGCCGGGGCGATCGCCCGCAAGTGGCTGCGCGAGCGCCACGGGGTGGTCATTCGAGGCCACCTCGTGCAGCTCGGTCCGAACGTCGTCCCGTTCGCCGACTGGTCGGCCGTCGACGGCAATCCGTTCTTCGTCGCCAACGCCGCGATCGTGCCCGAGCTCGAGGCCTTCATGGACCGCCTGCGCAAGTCCGGCGACTCCTGCGGCGCGAAGATCACCGTCGAGGCGAGCGGGGTGCCGGTCGGCTGGGGGGAGCCGGTCTACGACCGCCTGGACGCCGACCTGGCGCACGCGATGATGGGCATCAACGCGGTCAAGGGGGTCGAGATCGGCGCCGGCTTCGCGAGCGTCGCGCAGACGGGCACCGCGCACACCGACGAGATGACGCCGGATGGCTTCCTGTCCAACAACGCCGGCGGCATCCTCGGCGGCATCTCGACCGGGCAGGACATCGTCGTCACGCTCGCCGTCAAGCCGACCTCGTCGGTGCGGCTCGATCGCCGGTCGATCGACAAGGCGGGACGACCGGTGATCGTGAACACCCACGGGCGCCACGATCCCTGCGTCGGCATCCGCGCGACGCCGATCGCCGAGGCGATGCTCGCGATCGTGCTGATGGACCACGCGCTGCGCCACCGCGCGCAGAACGCCGACGTCGTGACCGACACGCCGAAGATCGCCGCGCAGGCACCCGCCGACGTCCGCACGCCCACCCCCAGGATCGCCGGGCACGTCGCGGGCGCCGCGGGCGCGCGTTCCGGCGGCGACGCCACCGTCGCCGATCCGGAT
>DATIUK010000339.1:0-3628 GCA_035466885.1 Casimicrobiaceae bacterium | reverse complement strand
CCGAGGTCGTCGTCTTGCCGTGCGTGCCGGCGACCGCCAGCACCCACTTGTCGGCGAGCACGTTCTCGAACAGCCACTGCGGCCCCGACACGTACGGCCGGCCCGCATCGAGGATCGCCTCCATCAGAGGGTTGCCGCGCGAGACGACGTTGCCGACGACGAACACGTCGGCGGTGGCAGCGGTGCCGGCGAGCTGCGCCGGATCCCAGCCCTCGGTGAGCTCGATGCCCAACGCGCGCAGCTGGCTGCTCATCGGCGGATAGACGTTCGCGTCGCAGCCGGTGACGCGGTGGCCGGCGGTCTTCGCGATCGCCGCGATGCCGCCCATGAAGGTGCCGCAGATGCCGAGGATGTGCAGGTGCATGGCGAAGGAGGGACGCAGGGTGCGGCGGCGTCAGGCCGCGGGCGCGGGTGGCGCGGGGACCGCGTGCCGCCGCCAGCCGAGGACCAGCCAGGCGTAGGCGAGGAGGTCGACGACGAGCATGATCGCGAACGCGCGCTGGAGGCCTGCGGCATTCCCGCCGCCGGCGCCGCGCACAAGGTCGACGATCACGCCGATGCCCCATTGCGTGGCGAAGCTGCCGAGGAACATCAGCAGGTTGAGCGTCGTGCTCGCGCGGCCCGCCAGCGCCTTGGGGAAGCCTTCGCAGAGCAGCGGATAGGCGAGAATGTTCACCGCCACGCCAAAGCCGTACAACGACCACCAGAGGTAGCTTCCCGGCAACCGCAACACGATCGCCGCCAGCGCTGCGATGTTGATGGCGTAGCCCGCGGCGAACAGGTGTCGCGGATGGATGCCCCGGCTGGCGAGCCGGGTGGCGAACAGGCTGACGATCAGGTAGCCGGCGAGGATCACCACGCTCATCACCAGGAGGTGCCGTGCGGCCTCGGCCCGGTCGTAGCCGTCGACGTCCATCAGCCACGGCACCGACCACAGGCCCTGGATCGCCATGAACGAGCCCATGCCGAACGAACCCAGCGGGGCGATCCACCAGAAGCGGGGGCTCGCGAACACGGTCCTGACGCCGGCCCACTGCGCGGCGATCCCGCCGCTCGCCGCCGGCGGCGCGGTGTCCGGCACCCGCCACCAGATCCAGGCGGCGATGCCGAAGGAAAATACCGACAGCACCATGAACACGCCGCGCCAGTCGGTGAACCGCAGCGCGATCTCGACCGGCGTGGTCGCCACCAGCGCCCCGACGCCGCCGGCGACCATGATCCAGGCGGCGAGCGACGCCTGCCGTTCGGCCGGGTACCACGCGGAGATCGCCTTCAGCGGCGCCATCAGGCACACCGACACCCCCAGCCCGATCAGCGCACGCGCGACGATGAGGCCGGTGACGCCGTCCGCCAGCGCGAAGGCCAGCGTGCCGATGCCGCAGAACAGCAGCAGCGCCGGCTCCACCCGCCGCGGACCGTAGCGGTCGAGCAGCATCCCGGCCGGAATCTGCATCGCGCCGAAGGCGATGAAGTAGGCGCTGGTCAGCAATCCGAGCGAGCTCGACGTGAGCCCGAGCTCCCTCGTCAGTTCCGGCGAGATCACCGCGTTGACGGTACGCAGCAGGTAGGAAAGAAAGTAGCCGGCCGCGAAGGCGAAGTAGACGTGGACGAACGGTACCGGCTTGGCGGACATGGGGTCGGGGTGCGCGCCGTTGCCGGCCGCAGGCTGTGCCATCAGATGCGAAAGATGAACGTCATGAACAGGTTCGACACCGTGAGCAACGCCGCGCAGGTGAGCGCGGGGTGTGCGGTGACGGGGGCGAAGAAGTTCATGGCACGGGATTCGACGCGGCGAGATGGGCGGCGGGGGCGAAGGCCTCGCCCGCGAGTCCGCCCATTATCCCCGACGCCGCCGGAGCGTGGCGGTTCGCCGCGTCGTCCCGGGCTCGCCGGCCCCAAGCCTGATCACCGGCCGGCAACGCCGGGCAGCCGCATCTCGTGGCAATCGGGGCTCACGAAGAACTCCGCTTGGGTCTTGGCACGGATCTCCTCCAGCGTGACGCCGGGAGCGATTTCGGTGAGCACCAGCAGGCCGTCGCGGAAACGGAAGAAGGCGAGCTCGGTGGCGATCGAGCTCACCCGGTGCGCCGCGGTCAGCGGCAGGTCGCAGCGCTTGAGGATCTTGGCGCCACCGTCCTTGGTCGCGTGCTCCATGGCGACGATCACGTTCTTCGCCCCGGTCACGAGGTCCATCGCGCCGCCCATTCCCGGCACCATCTTGCCGGGCACCATCCAGTTGGCGAGGCTGCCTTCCTGGTCGACCTGGAGGCCGCCCAGCACGGTGACGTCGACGTGGCCGCCGCGGATGATCGCGAACGACAGCGCGCTGTCGAAGAACGCGGTGCCGGGCACCATCCCGCAGGGCTTGCCCCCGGCGTTGACCAGGTTGGGCAACGGCTCGCCGACCAGCGGGCCGAGCCCGGTGAACCCGTTCTCGGACTGCAGCGTGATGCTGATGCCGGGGGGCAGGTAATTGGGGATGAGCGTCGGGAGGCCGATGCCGAGGTTGACGACGTCGCCGTCCTTCAGCTCCTGCGCGACGCGGCAGGCAATGAGGTTCTTGGCGTCCATGTCAGTTCCCTCCGGCAAGAATGACTGCGTCGACCAGCACGCCGGGCGTCACCACGTGGTCGGGGTCGATCGCCCCCGGCTGGACGAGTTCGTCGGCTTCGGCGACGACGAAGTCGCCGGCCAGCGCGATCAGCGGATTGAAGTTGCGCGCGGCCCGCTGGTAGACGAGGTTGCCCTTCCAGTCGGCCCGGTGCGCCTTGATGATGGCGATGTCGGCCCGGATCGGGCGCTCGACGAGGTACTCGACGCCGTCGAAGCTCAATTTGGTCTTTCCCTCCTCGACGATCGTGCCGACACCGGTCGGCGTCAGCACGCCGCCCAACCCCGCCCCGCCGCAACGGATGCGCTCGGCCAGCGTGCCCTGTGGAATCAGCAGGACGTCGAGCTCGCCGGCGATCATCTGCCGTCCGGTCTCCGGATTGGTGCCGATGTGGGTGGCGACGACTTTCTTCACCCGGCGATTGCCGACCAGGATGCCGACGCCGGTGTCCGCCATGGCAGTGTCGTTGCCGATGATCGTCAGGTCGCGCACGCCCGAAGCGAGGATCTCGCGGACGATGCCGTCGGGCGTGCCGATGCCCATGAAGCCGCCGAAGAGAATGCTCATCCCGTCCCGGAAGTGCGGACGCAACTCCGCGTAGCCGATTCGCTTGTCGGACGAACTCATATGATTGGATCCTGTCGGTAGGTTGCTTCGGCGCGGCAGATCCGCCGCGTCGGCAACGGGAGTGGCCGGGCCTCGTCGTGGCCCGGCAGGCGCCATTATGCGCAGCCGTGCGCCGCACGCGATTGATGCACGTCAACGCCAGCCGGCTCATCGCGCCATGTTCCCGCCGCGGGCGGCGACGAGCGGCGGGGTGCCTGCGTGGCTTCGCCACTGGAGTCCCGCGGCTCGCGTCCTCGACGACGAGTCGCCGCCACGCGTGCGCAGATTCAGAAGGTGTGAATGAATCCCGCGTGGCCGAGCAGATCGCCCAAACGGCCCCAATCAAGGCGCCAAGCGCAGCCGTAGCCCCAGCTACGGCGAGCATTTGCAACGCCGAGTGGGACCGTTTGG
>DATIUK010000338.1:0-10547 GCA_035466885.1 Casimicrobiaceae bacterium | reverse complement strand
GACGAGAACGGAAATGGCGGATGAAGGCAGGATCTTCGGCGTCGGCCTGAGGGGCGCCGGCCAGGTCGCGCGCCAGCACGCCGCGGCAATCGCGGCGAACCCTCAGCTGCGGCTCGCGGCGGTGTGCTCGCGCAGCCTCGAGAGCGCCGAGCGACTCGCCCGTGAGTTCGCGGCCGCGGCCAAGCAGGGCGCTCCGGTGCGGGTGTTCCGGCATTACGCCGACATGCTCGACGATGCCGGTGTGGCCATCGTGTCGGAGTGCATGCCCAACCACCTGCACGCGCGGGAAGCCGCCGCCGCCTTCGACGCGGGCAAGCACGTGATCCTCGAAAAGCCCGTTGCCATCGACCGCGAGGAGCTCGTCCTTCTCGGCGACGCCTGCCGCAGGGCGGGCACGAAGAGCGTGGTCGGCTTCGTGCTGCGCTGGCACCCGCTGATCGCGACGATCAGGGGCCTGCTCGGACGGGGTGTGATCGGCCAGCCCTTTTTCGCGGGCTTCGACTACTGGCACGGGATCAAGCCGAGCTTCCCGAGTTACGAGTGGATTCGTCACCGGGAGTTTGCCGGGGGCGCGATGATCACCGGCGGCTGCCACGCGGCCGACCTCGCCCGCTACCTGAAGGGCGAAGTAGCCGAGGTGTTTGCCTACTCGACGCGCGCACGCGACGATTTCGACTACCCGACGACGTACTCGGCCGCGGTCAGGTTCCGGGACGGCACACTCGGGCGCCTCTCGGCGTCGCTGGACGGAGTGAGCTTCCCGTATCAGTTCAACATCGACCTCCTGGGCACGCGGGGCGCCATCCGCGACAACCGGCTGTTCTCCAACGACCTCTTCCCCGGACAGAAGGACTTCTCCGTCATCCCCGGCGACACCCCCAATTCCGGATCGGTGGCGCACCACCCGTTCAAGCGCGAGATCGACGACTTCGCGGACTCGCTCCTGACCGGCGCGCCCGTCCTCTCCGACGTCGAGGACGCGTGCCGATCCATGGAGATCTCCATCGCCATCACCGAGTCCGCGAGCAGCGGCAAGCCCGTCGCGATCGCCTCCCGCGACGACGTGCCCGCAGCGGTCCGGGAGCACAGCCCATGAGCTCCTGTCCTCCAGGAGCCGCGGCACCACGGCCCGCGCGCATCACGACGAGGCGGATCGCGGAAATGACCAGCCCGCAGTTCGCCCGGGCCCTGGCGCAATGCGACACGCTGCTGCTTCCCCTGGCCTCGATCGAGCAGGGAGGCAGGCACTGCCCGCTGGGCGCCGACCTCATCGTCGCCGATTCGGTCTCGCCGCTGATCGCGGAGCAGGCCGACTGCCTCGTCGCGCCGACGATCCCCTACGGCGACGCGCTCGAGCTGGGCTCCGGGCCCGGGACCGTCGACGTCGGTACCGCAGTCTTCGCCGCCTACGTCGAGGCGGTCGCCGTTTCGTTCGTGCGCCAGGGCTTCCGCAACGTCGTCTTCCTGTGCTGCCACTCGCTCGACCTCCGGGCCGTCGACGGCGTCTGCCGCAGGCTGCGGATGCAGGGTTGTGGCGTGGGCGCCATCGACTGGTGGAAGGCGGTCGGCGAAGCCGCGAAAGGCGAGACCGAGTCGACGGCGCCGTTCGGGCATGGCGGAGAAGTCATCACCAGCGCGCTGCTCGCACTCGCGCCCGGATGGGTCGACCTCGAGAGCGCGGTGGACGAACCACCGCTGCCGGCGCTCTCCTTCGTCACCACCCACGGACCGGGGTCGGCGTTCGTCGCCTATGGCAGTTTTCGCGACTATTGCCGCTCGGGCGCCTGGGGCGAGGTCCGGGGCAGTGCGACCGCCGCCAAGGGCCGTGCCTGGATCGACCGCGCGGTCGCGAGTGCGGCGCGCTTCATCGTGGACCTGAGGGCAGCCTTCCCGCCCGCCCCACGCGACGAAGCCTGAGCGCGCCCGAACGCGCGGCCACCGCCCAACGGCGAATCACGCGGCGCCGGTTCCGAACCGATAGGGCCGGCCGGTCTTCATCGTCTCGTAGATGCCGCAGACGAGCTCCACCGGCAGTTGCGCCTCGGCGCCGTCGACCGCGGGTTTGGTGCCACGCAGGATGGCACCCACCATGTCGTCGATCTGCCGCCGGTGCCCCTCGATGCTGATGCCCTTGGGATCGCTCGCCCCGCTGCCGAGGCTGCTGCCGCCCATCTCCGCCAGTACCGACGCGTCGCCGGGTTCGCTGTCCGCGAATTGCCAGCGAACGATCGCGTCGCCCTCGATCGCCGCGGTCCCCCGTTCCCCCGAGACCTCGATCTGCTGCGGGAACCCCGGCGCGCAGGAGGTGCTCGATTCGATGACGCCCATCGCGCCGCTGGCGTAGCGAATCACCGCGCAGGCGTTGTCCTCGACCTCCAGCCGCGCGTGCGTGCGCGTGGCGGTGTAGCCGAACACCTCGGCGGGCGCCCCGGCGAAGTGGAGCATGAGGTCGATGCCGTGGATGGACTGGTTCATCAGGCAGCCCCCGCCGTCGAGCTCCCAGGTTCCGCGCCAGGCCCCCGAGTCGTAGTACGCCTGGCTGCGCAGCCACTTGATCCGGCCGCTGACGAACAGCAGCCGCCCGAAGCGACCCGCGTCGATGGCCTTCTTCATCGCCGTCGCGCCGGTGCCGAAGCGGCTCTGGAAGACCGGCGACAGGATGACGCCGGACTGCCTGCAGGCGTCGACGATCGACCGGGCCTTGGCGGTCGTCGTGTCCAGCGGCTTTTCGCACAGCACGTGCTTGCCCGCCCGGGCCGAGGGAATCGCGACGCTCGCGTGCAGGCCAGTGGGTGTGGCCACCGTGACGGCGTCGATCGGGGCTCTGGCGAGGAACTCGTCGAGGTCGGCGTAAGCCTCGATCCCGTGCTTGGCGGCGAAGTCGCGGGAACGCTCGCCGACGCTGTCGAAGACGGCGGTGAGGCGGGCGCCGTCGACCGCCCGTATCGCCTCGGCGTGGAACGCGCCGATGGTGCCGGCACCGATGATCCCGAAGCGTACGCTGTCCTTGCTCATCCGATTCTCCCTTGGCTGCTCGAATTCAAGACGGCTGCCGACCGGCCCGTTCTCCTCGTCCGCGGCGAGCCGCCCTCGCGGACGGCAACCGGGGCCGGGATCGGCGACCAAAGACTACGACGGGCGCGGCAACAGGCTCGCCGACGCATGGTCGAGGTGCAGCGTGGCGCTCGCGTGCCGGCGCAGGATCGTGGCCGGGCACGCGCAGTCGATCGGTGCGTGCAGCGTGTTCCTGACCGCTTCCGCCTTGCGTATGCCGGGCACGACGCAGACCAGCACCCGACCCGACAGCAGCGCCGGGCAGGTCAGCGTGATGGCCCGGCGCGGCACGGCGTCGAGGTCCGGGAAACAGCCGTCGTTGACCTGCTGCCGTCGGCACGCCTGATCGAGTTCGACGACCTTCACGGCCTGCGGATCGTCGAAATCGGCCACCCCGGGATCGTTGAACGCGATGTGCCCGTTCTCGCCGATGCCCATGCAGACGAGATCGATCGGCGCCTCGGCGAGCAGCGCCGCATACCGCCTGCACTCCTCCGCCGGCACCGGGGCTTCGCCGCGGATGCCGTGGAATGCCGCCGGCGACACCTTCGCCAGCAGGTGCCGTTGCTGGTAGTCGCGGAAGCTCGCGGGATGACCGGGCGGAAGGCCGACGTACTCGTCCATGTGGAAGACCGTCACCCGCGACCAGTCGATGCCCGGTGCGGCGGCAAGGCCGGCGATGAGCTCGTCCTGCGAAGGGGCGCTCGCCACGATGATGCGGGCCGCTCCCTGCCCCCGGATCGCGTCGCGCAGCACCTGCGCGGCTTCGTTCGCCGCGGCCGTGCCCATCGCGACCCGGTCGGGATGGATGCGGACCTGAAGCCGATCCACGGAGACGCCGGTGACTTCGGCTCGATCGGCCGGGGTGGGATGGGGATTCATCGATGGTCTGCCGGCGCTGGCTCGGGCGCAGTGAGGATCAAAGATCGGGCAGCACGATGTCGAATCGGGCCGCGACGAGGGTCGAGAAGTGGTCGCGTGCCGCCGACTCGCCGAGTCCGAGCCAGCGCACGAGATTGCGCACGCCTTCGTCGGGACAAAGCGCAGAGCCGGCGAACTGCCGGGTCCCCGGCAGGCGGACGACGCGATCGTCACCGACTTCCACCTCCAGGTGCGCGAGCCGGTAGCGGCCCGGCGGTGCGCCTGCCGGGGCAGCGCAATCGGTGGTGAACAAAACCTTGCCGGCCGGCTTGGCACGGTAGAAATTCTGCAACACCGCCGGCGGAAGGTGGATGCCGTCGGGGATCAGGAACGCCGTCAGCTCGTCCCGTGCCAGCAGGCGCTGGATCACGTTGTCGTGCCGGTGCAGCTGGGTCGGCACGGCATTGCCCAGGTGCGTGCAGAACCGGGCCCCCGCGCCGATCGCGGCGTCGATGGCGACGTCGGACGCATCGGTGTGGCCGAGCGAGACCTGCACCCCCGCGGTCGCGAGGCGATCGATGAACGCCGCGCTGCCCGGCCACTCCGGGGCCAAGGTGACCAGCCGGATATTGCCGTTGGCCGCCGCCTGCAGGCGTTCGAACGCGCCGATGTCCGGCGGCCCCATATGCTGAGGATCGTGCGCGCCGCGGAAGCCGGGCTCCGGCGACAGCCACGGGCCTTCGAGGTGGTATCCGCACAAGGCCGCGGCGACGGTCGCGTCTGCCGACCGGAGGCGTTCGAGGTTGCCGAGCTTGGCGCACAACGCGACAACCGAGTCGGTGATCAGCGTGGCGAAGAAGCGGCGGGTCTGGTGTTCCGCCAACCCGTCCACCGCGCGTCGCAGGTCCGCCGCCGACAGGTCCGGCTGCTGGAAGTCGACGCCGGCAAAGCCGTTCACCTGGATGTCGAGAAGGCTCTTCTTCATCGCCGCAATCCTGCGTCGCAGGAACCCGCTGGTCCGGGTGTCGCTCCCTGACGGAGCCGCCGGGCCGGCATGCGCTGCACCTCTGTGACCGTGAACGAGGCGACGTCTTGCCGCAGGTGGCGGTGCGCCTCGGCGTTGGTCCGGCCGATGCGCCTGCGTCCTGCGGCCGTTCTGCGGCACATGTCGAGCATGATACGTTCAATCGCGCGATTCGCCGACAATCGGCCCGGCGTGCAGCGTTCTCGGCGTCGACGGCACCCGGTTCGGCGTCGCAGGTCGTTACAATGATGCCTTCGTCCGCGTGGTCGAGCGGACGGCAAAAAGGCAACTGCGGTCTCTCTGCCACCGGACATGCTGCCATCCCGCTTCGACAGCGTCGAGCACCTCGAGGAAGTGATGACCACGCCGTCGCCGGCGCTGACGGCGGCGCTGGCCGGCGTTCCCGGCGACGTCGCGGTGCTGGGCGTCGGCGGAAAGATGGGGCCGACGCTGGCGCGGCTGGCCAGGCGCGCCGCGCCGCAGAAGCGCGTGGTGGGCGTCGCGCGCTTCAGCGAGCCCGGACTGCGGGCGGCGCTGGAGCGCAACGGCATCGAGTGCATCGAAGCCGACCTGTCGTCGCGCGAGCAGCTGGCCACCCTGCCCGACCTGCCCAACGTCGTCTTCATGGCCGGGCGCAAGTTCGGCTCCACCGGCAGCGAGTGGCTGACCTGGGCGATGAATGCCTACGTGCCGGCGCTGGTCGCCGAGCGTTTCGCGCACTCGCGCATCGTCGCGTTCTCGACTGCCTGCGTCTACCCGTTCGTCGATGTCGACGGCCCCGGCGCCGGCGAGGCGGCGCCGCTGACGCCGCCCCCCGGCGAGTACGCGAACTCCTGCGTCGCACGCGAGCGGATGTTCCAGCACTTCTCGCACCGCTTCGGCACGCCGGGTCGCCTGATCGGCCTGTCGTATGCGATCGACATGCGCTACGGCGTGCTGCACGACATCGCGCGCAAGCTCCTGGCGCGCGAACCCATCGACCTCGCGATGGGCCATGCCAACGTGATCTGGCAGGGCGATGCCAACGACTGGACGCTGCGCGCCCTGGCGCACTGCACGGCGCCGACCAGCGGCCTCAACGTCAGCGGGCCGGCGGTGAGGATCCGCGATCTGGCCCTCGGCCTGGCGCAGCGCCTGGGCGTGGCGCCGGTGCTGACCGGCCGCGAGGCGAGCACCGCGTGGCTGGTGGACACCCGGGAGGCGCAGCGCCTGTTCGGGCCGCCCGCGGTGCCGATGTCGACGCTGCTCGACTGGACTGCCGACTGGGTGTCGCGCGACATGGCGAGCCTGGGCAAACCGACCCACTACGAAGCGCGCGACGGCAAGTACTGAGAAACCGTCTGGACCACCGCCGTCGCTGCGGCCGATCGCAAGACACCCTGCCCTCGCCTCCCGGAAAACGACATGCACCGGACCGACCTGCCCCCCGAAACGCTCGCCGTCTTGCAGCGCGGCGCGGTGATCCCTGCCCACCTGCTGGCGCTCGATGCGCGACGCCGGCTGGACGAGCGCCGCCAGCGCGCGCTGGCGCGCTACTACCTCGATGCCGGCGTCGGCGGCCTGGCGGTGGGCGTCCATTCGACGCAGTTCGCGATCCGGGAAGTCGGGCTGTACGAGCCGGTGCTCGCACTCGCGATGCAGACCGCGAGCGAGTGGACGCCGCTCCGTGGCCGGCGGCCCCTGTTCATGATCGCGGGCCTGGCGGGCCGGACGCCCCAGGCACTGCGCGAGGCGCGGATCGCCCAGGGCCTGGAGTACCACGCGGCCCTGCTGAGCCTGGCGGCGATGAAGGGCGCCGGCGAGGACGCCCTGATCGACCATTGCCGCGAGGTCGCGGCCGTGATGCCGCTGGTCGGCTTCTACCTCCAGCCCGCGGTGGGAGGCATCGAGCTGCCGGTCGGCTTCTGGCGCCGCTTCGCGGCGATCGACAACGTCGTGGCGATCAAGATGGCTCCGTTCAACCGCTACCGCACGCTGGACGTGATCCGCGGCGTGGTCGAGGCGGGAGCGGAAGAGCGCGTCGCGCTCTACACGGGCAACGACGACCACATCGTGCTCGACCTGGTGACGCCTTTCGTCGTGCGCCGCGGCGGCGCCGACGTCACCGTGCGCATCCGGGGCGGCCTGCTCGGGCACTGGAGCGTGTGGACGCGGCGTGCGGTGGAACTCCTGCAGCGCGTCCACGCCGCGACCGAACGGGGCGCGATCGATGCCGCGCTGCTGGCGCTGGACTCGAAGGTGACGGACTGCAACGCGGCGTTCTTCGACGTCGCCAACGGCTTCCGCGGCTGCATCGCCGGCTGCCACGAAGTCCTCCGCCGCCAGGGCCTGTTCGAAGGCCTCTGGTGCCTCGATCCGGCCGAGGGGCTGAGCCCGGGGCAGGCGGCCGAGATCGAGCGCGTCCACGCCGCGTACCCGGAGCTCAACGACGACGACTTCGTCCGCGAGAACACCGCGCGCTGGTTTGCTTAGGGTCAAACAATCCGGATTGACAGCGCCGGGGTCTCCCCTCATATTTGGTAACCATCCGTTTAACTAACCCCGCCCCAACCACCCCCCGCTTCGAAGGACGACCGACATGAAGACACGCACGTTCCTGAAGACCCTCGTCGCCGTCGCCATCGGCATGACCGTGGCCGGCACCGGCCAGGCGCAGCAGTGGAAGCCCTCGCGGCCGATCAACCTCATCGTGCCCTGGGCCGCCGGCGGCTCGACCGACCAGGTCACCCGCATCGCGGCGTCCGAGATGGAAAAGGCGCTGGGCCAGACCATCGTCATCGTCAACCAGCCCGGCGCCTCGGGGTCGATCGGCACCAAGAGCGCCTGGGACGCGCCCCGCGACGGGTACACCTGGACGGCGGGCGCCGCACAGGACCTCGGCGTCTACGAGACGCTGGGTTCGCTGAAGACGCGCATCACCGACTGGCACCTCTTCCTCAACGTCGCCAACGTGCAGGTCATGAGCGTCAACCCGAAGACGCCGTACAACAGCGCCAAGGACGTGCTCGACGCGATGAAGGCGAAGCCGGGCCAGGTCAGCGTCGCCACCGCCGGCGTCACCTCGGCCGGCCACAACGCGATGGAACTGATCGCCAAGGATACCGGCGTCAAGTACAAGCACGTCACCTACGATGGCGGCAACCCGGCGGTCGTGGCCACGGTGGCCGGCGAGGCCGACGTCACCACGCAGCTCGCGGTCGAGCAGGCCGACATGATTCGCGGCAAGCGGCTGCGCCCGCTGGCCTCGGTGAGCGACAAGCCGCTGGAGCTCGAGGGCTACGGCACGATCCCGCCGCTGTCGCAGACGCTGCCCGGCTTCACCGCGCCCATCAACTACTTCGGCATCTTCATCCCCAAGGGCGTGCCCGACGAAGTCGTGAAGACCGTGGAGAGGATCTGGGCCGAGAACATCGCCAAGAGCGAGGCTCTGAAGAAATACGCCGTGAGCCGCGGTGCGCTGTTCGCGCCGCAATACGGCGAGGCGGCGCAAAAGGCCGTGTTCCCGGCGGTGCAGGCCAACGCCTGGCTGCTGTACGACGGCGGCAAGGCCAAGGTGTCGCCCGACACGGTCGGCATCCCGAAACCCTGAGGTCGCTGTCTCGGAGCATGCCCGTGCAGGAACCCAGCCTGCCGCCGGCGGAGGTCGAGCCGCCCGCTGATGAACCGATCACCCCGCGCGGCGACCTGACGGACGCCGCGTGCTGGGTCGCGCTCGGCATCGCCATCCTGGTCGGTTCGATCACGATGGACCGGCTGGACCAGCAGCACATCAATCCCTATACGGCGCCCGGCCTGCTGCCGGGACTGCTGGGGATCATGATGATCCTGCTCGGCGGCATCCTGGGGGTCCGCAGCCTGCGGCGCGGCGCGCTGCACGTTGCCCCCCCGCCGCCCAGCGCCCACGACCGCGAGCGCTGGCGCCGCATCTGGGTGGTCCTCGCGCTGTGCCTTGGCTACGGTGTCGTGCTGATCGGCCACGGCCTGCCGTTCTGGCTGGCGTCGACGATCTACGTCACCTCCTCGATCCTGATCATCCAGCGCATGAGCCGCGATCCGGCGGAGCGGCGCAGGACGCAGACACCCAGGGCCTGGGCCAAGGCGCTGACGATCGGGTTGAGCGCGTCCGTCATCACCCACCTCGTGTTCCAGGAGTTCTTCCTGGTGCGCCTGCCTTGAGAGGCTGAGAGTCTTTCAAACATGCCCGCTCATCACGCCGGAAGACGCCCGCTCGTTGTTGCAAATGCTCGCCATAGCGCAAGCTATGGCTGCGCTTTGCGCCTAGATCGGACGCCTTCCGGCGCGCTGCTCGGGCACGCCCGAAGAACTCTCAGCCTCTGAACCTGCCACCGATCGCTCACGATGCTGCAAGGACTCGCCGACCTCGGGCACGCCTATCTCAGCTTCCTCAATCCGCTGACGCTGGCCTACGGCCTGGGCGGCGCCTTCGTCGGCATCGTCATGGGCATCCTGCCCGGCCTGTCGGCGACGCTCGCCATCGCGCTGCTGACCACGCTGACGATCAAGCTCGAGCCCAATGACGCGATCCTGGTCCTGATCTGCTCGTACGTCGGCGCGCTGTACGGCGGCTCGCGCACGGCGATCCTGCTCAACATCCCGGGCACCGCGGCCAACGCCGCCTCCTGCGCCGACGGGTATGCGCTGGCGAAGAAGGGACAGGCAGGTCGGGCGATCGGCATCGCGACTTCGGGCGCCTTCGTCAGCACGCTGTTCGGCGTGCTCTGCCTCGCGACCTTCACGCCGGTGCTGGCCGAGGTGGCGCTGTCCTTCGGGGCCTTCGAGTTCTTCTGGCTGGCGCTGTTCGGCGTCGCCATGTCGGGCAGCATCGTCGGCCAGGACCCGCTCAAGGGCTGGCTGATGGGCATGTTCGGGCTGTTCCTGGCGCAGGTCGGCCAGGAGGGTCTCTATGCCCACAACCGGTTCACCTTCGGCTGGGACGAGCTCGCCGGCGGCTTTGCGCTGATCCCGGCGCTGGTCGGCGCCTTCGGCCTCGCCGAGGTGCTGACGACGCTGGCCGATCCGATCGAGCGCAAGATCATGGACCTCAAGGACTCGGTGCTGCCGCGCTGGCGCGAAATCGCGCAGTACTGGCGCACCGTCCTGCGCTCAGGCGTGATCGGCGTGTTCACGGGTCTGCTGCCGGGCGTGGGCGAGGATGCCGGCTCGTGGATGTCGTACGCGGCGGCCAAGGCGGTGAGCAAGGAGAAGGAGCAGTTCGGCAAGGGCTCGATCGACGGCCTGATGGCTGCCGAGACCGGCGACATGGCCTCGATCCCCGGGCACATCATTCCCTGCCTTGCGCTGGGCATCCCCGGATCGGCGCCTTCCGCGGTGCTGATGGCCGCGATGATCATCCACGGCGTGCAGCCCGGGCCGATGCTGATGATCCAGCACCCGACATTCATCTACGAAGTGGTGGCGATGACGACGCTGGCGTCGATCACCATCCTGCTGTTCGGCCTGTTCGGCGTGCGCCCGCTGCTGCAGGTGCTGAAGGTCCGGCGCGCGGTGCTGATGGCGGCGATGATCATCCACGGCATCCAGCCGGGGCCGATGCTGATGATCCAGCACCCGCACTTCATCTACGAGG
>DATIUK010000337.1:0-5746 GCA_035466885.1 Casimicrobiaceae bacterium | reverse complement strand
CGTGCGACCTTGGGGCTCGCAACCCCGGCTTCGGCATGGACCAGGCCGTCGTCGAGCGCCAGCGCGCCCAGCGCCGCGTGCAGCGCGACGACGGTACCGCGCACGCCGCCGTCGCGGACCAGCAGGTTGCTGCCCAGGCCGATGACCGTCAGCGGCTCGTCTGCCGGCAGCCCGCGGAGGAACGCCGCCAGGTCGGCCCGGTCGGCCGGCACGTACAGCGTGTCTGCCCGGCCGCCGCAGCGCCAGCTCGTGTAGCGCGCGAGCGAAGCGTCGCGCGTCAGCGTGCCGCGCAGCGCAGCGAAGCGAAGCGGCTCGGTCATCATCATGCGGCGTCCGCCAGCAGCAATGCGGGCACCTGGCCGATCGACCCGGCACCCATGGTCATGACGACGTCGCCGTCGGCAAGCAGCGCGCCGAGAGCGGCCGGCACCTCGGCGACACTCTCGACGAACACCGGCTCGACCTTGCCGGCGACGCGCAGCGCGCGGGCGAGCGCGCGGCCGTCGGCGGCGACCAGCGGCATTTCGCCCGCGGGGTAGACGTCGGCCAGCACCAGCACGTCGACGGTCGAGAGCACCTTGACGAAGTCCTCGAAGAGGTCACGGGTGCGGGTGTAGCGATGCGGCTGGAAGGCGAGCACCAGGCGTCGTCCCGGAAAGCTGCCGCGGGCCGCGGCGATCGTCGCCGCCATCTCCACCGGGTGGTGGCCGTAGTCGTCGATCAGCGTGCAGCTCCCGCCGTCGGGCAACCGGATCTCGCCGTGGCGCTGGAACCGCCGGCCGACACCGTGGAACTCGGCGAGCGCCTTCGCGATCGCCGCGTCGGCGACCCCGACCTCGCGCCCGACCGCGATCGCCGCCAGCGCGTTCTGCACGTTGTGGACGCCGGCCAGGTTGAGCTCCACCTCGAGGTCGCTCATGCCGGCGGTCCGCACGACGAAGCGCATCCGGCCGCCGACGTTGGAGACGTCGATCGCGCGCAGCTGCG
Source organism: Casimicrobiaceae bacterium (assembly GCA_035466885.1). Lineage (GTDB taxonomy): Bacteria > Pseudomonadota > Gammaproteobacteria > Burkholderiales > Casimicrobiaceae > CAIWHR01. The sequence continues at coordinate 4,759 of DATIUK010000337.1, read as the reverse complement.
CGCCCTCGCCCATGCCGTAGGTGACGATCGGCTTGGCGATTGCCGGCAGGATCGAACGCAGGTTGTCGTCGTCGTTGCAGACCACGACGACGCCGTAGAACGGCAGCCGCTGCGCGAAGTCGACGAACGCGCGCTTCAGCTTGTCGAAGTCGTGGTCGTAGGTCTCCATGTGGTCGGCGTCGATGTTGGTGATCACCGCCATGACCGGCTGCAGGTAGAGGAACGAAGCGTCGGATTCGTCGGCCTCGGCGACCAGGAAGTCGCCCTTGCCCAGCCGCGCGTTGGCGCCTGCCGAGAGGAGCCGCCCACCGATCACGAAGGTCGGATCGAGGCCGCCCTCGGCCAGCACCGAGGCGATGAGGCTCGTCGTCGTCGTCTTGCCGTGGGTGCCGGCGATCGCGATGCCCTGCTTCAGGCGCATGAGCTCGGCCAGCATCAGCGCGCGCGGCACCACCGGCACGCCCGCCGCACGCGCGGCGACGACCTCGGGATTGTCGGCGGCGACGGCCGTCGAGACCACGACCGCGTCGGCGCCGGCGACGTTGGCCGCCGCGTGGCCGCTGTGGATGACGACGCCGAGCCCCGCCAGCCGGCGCGTGACCGCGCTGTCGGCGAGGTCCGAGCCCGACACCTGGTAGCCCTGCGTCACGAGCACCTCGGCGATGCCGCTCATGCCGGCGCCGCCGATGCCGACGAAGTGAACGTGCTTGACCTTGTGCTTCATGCCTTCGAGCCTTCGGCGATGCAGGCGTCGGCGACCCGCCGGGTCGCGTCCGGCCGGGCAAGAGCGCGCGCGGCCTGTGCCATCGCGAGCAGCCGCGGACGATCCAGCGACGCGACGAGTTGCGCGAGCGTCGCGGCGCTGAGCTCCGCCTGGGGCAGCGCGAGCGCGGCGCCGGCGTCGACCAGGAACCGTGCGTTGGCGCTCTGCTCGTCGGCGATCGCACCCGGCAGCGGCACGATCAGCGCGCCGACCCCGACTGCGGCGAGCTCGGCGACGGTCAGGGCCCCGCCGCGGCAGATCACGAAATCGGCGGCGGCGTAACGCGCCGCCATGTCGTCGATGAAGGCCACGCACTCGCCTTCGACGCCATGCCGCGCATAGGCCGAGCGCAACGCCTCGATGTGCCGCGCCCCGGCCTGGTGCACCACCCGCGGGCGTCGCGCGGTGGGCAACAGCGCCAGCGCCGCCGGGACGATGTCGTTCAGCGCCGCGGCACCGAGGCTGCCGCCGACGACCAGCAGGCTGAGCGGGCCTTCGCGCGCGGCGCAGCGCGCCTCGGGCGGGGGCACCTGCGCGATGTCGGCGCGCAGCGGATTGCCGACCCACGCGGTACGCCTCGCGTGCGCACCCTTCAATGCATCGGGAAAGCCCAGCAGGATGCGGTCGGCGCCGAACGCGAGCACGCGGTTGGCGAGCCCGGCCACCGCGTTGGAGTCGTGGATGACGAGCGGCCGACCCGACGCGACGCCCATCAGCGCGCCGGGAAACGACGCAAAGCCGCCGAATCCCAGCACCACGTTTGGGCGGCGGCGGCGAATGACGCGCAAGGCGTCGAGGCACGCGGCGAAGAGCGCGAACGGCCCCAGCAGCAGCGTCCTGATGCCCTTGCCGCGCACGCCACGGAACGAGATCGCCTCGAAGTCGACGCCGTGCTGCGGAACGAGCTTCGCTTCCATGCCCTCGCGCGTGCCGAGCCAGAAAACGCCCCAGCCGCGGGCGACGAGCTCGGCCGCCACGGCGAGTCCGGGGAAGACGTGGCCGCCGGTGCCGCCGGTCGTGATCATCACCGTGCCGGTCATTCGTTGAACCCCCTGAGCAGGCGCCGATTTTGGCTCCGGCCGGCCGCTGCCGCGTCCTTGACTTGCGCGTCGCGCAAATCAGCCTGCGCCGAAATCGGCGCCGCTGTGCCCGACCCGAACGGGCGAACTTCGCAACCCCGGCTCATTCGTTGAACCCCCTGAGCAACGGGTGGTTTTGGCTCCGGCCGGCCGCTGCCGCGTCCTTGACTTGCGCGTCGCGCAAGTCAGCCTGCGCCGAAACCGCCGGCTTCAACATGCTCATTCCACGTACCCCCGGAGCAGCCGGCGGTTTTCATAATCGACGCGCAGCAGGATGGCGATGGCGATGCAGTTGGCGACGATGCCCGAGCCGCCGAACGACAACAGCGGCAGCGTGAGTCCCTTGGTCGGCAGCACGCCCATGTTGACGCCGATGTTGATGAACGCCTGCACGCCGATCCAGACGCCGATGCCCTGCGCGGTCAGCGTAGCGAACGGGCGGTCGAGCAGCATCGCCTGGCGCGCGATCGCGTAGGTCCGGAACAGGATCCAGACGAAGAGCGCCATCACGACCAGCACGCCGACGAGCCCGATCTCCTCGGCGATCACGGCGAGCAGGAAGTCGGTGTGCGCCTCCGGCAGGAACATGAGCTTCTCGACGCTCGCCCCCAGACCGACGCCGAACCACTCGCCGCGACCGAAGGCGATCAGCGAGTGCGACAACTGGTAGCCCTTGCCCAGCGGGTCCGACCACGGGTCGAGAAACGCGACCAGCCGCTGCAGCCGGTACGGCGCCGCGACCAGGATCGCCCCCAGCACCACGGGCAGCAGGGCGACCAGCGGCACCAGGATCCGCCAGTCGAGCCCGCCCAGGAACAGGATGCCGAACGCGATGGCGAGGATGACGACGAAGGCACCGAAGTCGGGCTCGAGCAGCAGCAGCCCCCCGGTCAGGCCCATGACCACCAGCAGCGGCATGAAACCCTTCAGCAGCGTCTGGCGCATCGGCTGCCGCGCGTGCAGGAACTCCGCCTTGCGCACCGCGTAGCTGGCCGCGTAGAGCACGACGGCGAGCTTCATGAATTCGGACGGCTGCAGGTTGATCACATAGAGCGACAGCCAGCGCCGCGCGCCGTTGACCGACTTGCCGATGCCGGGAACGAGCACCAGCAGCAGCAGCACGATGCCGGTGATGAACAGCCACGGGGCGAGGCGCTGCCAGGCCTTCATCGGGATCTGGAACGCGACGTAGGCGGCGACCAGGCCGGTGACGAGGAACAGGCCGTGCCGCAGCAGGAAGTACCACGCGCGGTAACCGGTGTGCGGGGAAGCCTCGGCGGTGGCGATCGACGCCGAGTAGACCATCACCAGGCCGATCGCCAGCAGCAGCAGCGTCGCCCAGGCGAGCGAGCCGTCGTAGGGCCGCATCGCGCGCGGGTTCGCCGAGACCGCGACCCTCGACCCCAGCGACTTCAACGCGCCGAACGGGCCCAGAGTGGCGACGGTCGAGAGGTCCTTACGCACCGCTGTGCTCCCCGAGCCGCGCTTCCAGCGCAGCGACGAACCGGTCGCCGCGTTCGAGGTAGTTCGTGAACTGGTCGAGGCTCGCGCACGCCGGCGACAGCACGACGGCGTCGCCGGGCTGCGCCAGCGCCTGCGCGCGGGCGACGGCCGCGTCCAGCGTGCCGCAGTCGACGACGCTCGCCCGGCCGCTGGCGAGTGCGCGCCGGATGAGCGGCGCGTCGCGACCGATCAGCAGCACCGCGCGGCAATGGGCGTCGACTGCCGGGAGTAGCGGCGCGAAGTCCTGGCCCTTGCCGACGCCGCCGGCGATCAGCACGATCGGCCGGGTCGAGCCTTCGAGCGCGGCCAGCGTCGCGGCGACCGTCGTGCCCTTGGAGTCGTTGACCCAGAGCACGCCGCCCGTCTCGACGACGCGCTGCATCCGGTGCGGCAGGCCCTCGAAGGTCGTCAGGGCCGCCAGCACGCGGTGGTCGATCTTGGCGACGGTCGAGACCAGCGCCAGCGCCGCCAGAGCGTTCAGTGCATTGTGGCGCCCGACCAGCCGCAGGTCGGCCGCCGGTACGAGCAGCGCCCCGCCGCGCGCGAGCCACGGGCCGCGGTGCGCGACGAGCCCCCACGCTTCCTCCGACTCCGGCACGCCGGCGCCGAAGGTGTCGACCAGCCGGCCGGGAATCGCCAGCCCCAGCGAGCGCGGGTCGTCGCGGTTCAGTACCTGCATCCCGCCGTTGCGGAAGATCCGCGCCTTCGCCGCGGCATAGGCGTCGATGTCGGGATAGCGGTCGAGGTGGTTGCCGGTGATGTTGAGCACCGTGGCGGCAAGGGGCGCCAGCGACGAGGTCGTCTCGAGCTGGAAGCTCGACAGCTCCAGCACGTAGACGCCGGGCCAGCGGCCGTCGGTCGGCAGGAGGTCGAGCACCGGGGTGCCGATGTTGCCGCCGACGATGGTCTCGAGCCCCGCCGCCGCGCACAGCGCGCCGGCGAGCGCGGTGACCGTCGTCTTGCCGTTGGATCCGGTCACGGCGAGGAGCTTCTGCGTCGGCGGCAGGGCGCGGGCGAAGAGCTCGATGTCACCGACGAGGTCGGCGCCCCGCGCCACCGCGGCAATGATTTCCGGATGCGCCTGCGGCACCCCGGGGCTGATCGCGATCAGATCCGCTCCGGCGAACGTCGCCGCGTCGAAATCGCCGGCGACGAACGGCACCGCCGGCAGCGCCGCCGCGAGCGCCTTGGCGCAGGGCGGCGCCGCACGCGTGTCGGCGACGCGTACGTCTGCGCCGCCGGCAGCGAGATGCCGCGCGAGCGAGTACCCGGTGAGCCCGAGCCCCAGAACGACGGCGGTGCGTCCCGTGTAGTCCATGCTCAGCGCAGCTTCAGCGTCGACAGACCGAACAGCACCAGCAGCATGGTGATGATACAGAACCGAATGACAACCTGGTTCTCTTTCCACCCCTTG
>DATIUK010000336.1:0-9496 GCA_035466885.1 Casimicrobiaceae bacterium | reverse complement strand
ATCAGGTGGTGCGGCTCCTTGCCGACCGCGATGACGCCCTTCTCGGCCCCGGTCGCGTAATCGAGCAGCGTCACCGACGCGTCGCGCGAGTTGAGCACGACGACCAGGCCGGCGAGTGCCGGCAGCGACGACGTCAGCGCGGCGAGCGCCGACAGGCAGGCGATCGTCCGGCGGAGGCCCATGATCACGAATCTCCCAGAGCTCAGGCGCGCGGGCGCAGCGCGTCGACGCCGCCCATGTACGGCCGCAGCGCCGCGGGCACCGTGACCGAGCCGTCCGCCTGCTGGCAGTTCTCGAGGACTGCGACCAGCGTGCGTCCGACCGCGAGCCCGGAGCCGTTCAGGGTGTGCACGAGCTCCGGCTTGCCCTGGGCGTTGCGGAAGCGCGCCTGCATCCGCCGCGCCTGGAACGCCTCGCAGTTCGAGCACGACGAGATCTCGCGGTAGGTGTCCTGCGCAGGCAGCCAGACCTCGAGGTCGTAGGTCTTGGCGCTGGCGAAGCCGATGTCGCCGGTGCACAGCGCGACCTTCCGATAGGGCAGCTCCAGGCGGCGCAGGATCGTCTCCGCGTGCCCCACCAGCTCCTCGAGTGCCTCGTACGAGCGCTCGGGGTGGACGATCTGGACCAGCTCGACCTTGTCGAACTGGTGCTGCCGGATCATCCCGCGCGTGTCCTTGCCGTAGCTGCCGGCCTCGGAGCGAAAGCATGGCGTGTGCGCGGTCAGCTTCACCGGCAGCGCGTCGGCGGAGAGGATCTCGCCGCGCACCGTGTTGGTCAGCGTGATCTCGGAGGTCGAGATGAGGTAGAGCGTCTCGCCGGCGCCCTCGACGCCGCCCTTCCTGACCGAGAACATGTCGGCTTCGAACTTCGGCAGCTGCGTCGTCCCGACCAGCGTCTCGGCGTTGACGATGTAAGGCGTGTAGCACTCGACGTAGCCGTGCTCGCGGGTGTGGGTGTCGAGCATGAACTGCGCCAGCGCGCGGTGCAGCCGGGCGAGGTCGCCGCGCAGGAACGAGAAGCGGGCACCGGACAGCTTGGCGGCGGTGGCGAAGTCCAGCATCCCCAGCGCTTCGCCGACGTCGGTGTGGTCCCTGACCGGGAAGTCGAACACCCGCGGCGTGCCCCAGCGCGAGACCTCGACGTTGTCGTCGCTGCCGCGACCGACCGGGGTGCTCGCGTGCGTGAGGTTCGGCAGCCCCAGCAGGAAGTCGCGGACCTCACCCTGGACACCGTCGAGCTCGGCCTCGAGGCGCGCGAGGTCGCCGCCGATGCCGCCGACCTCGGCGAGCAGCGCAGTGGCGTCCTCGCCCTTGCCCTTGGCCGCGCCGACCGCCTTCGACAGCGCGTTGCGCCGCGCCTGCAGTTCCTGCGTGCGGGTCTGGATGTCCTTGCGCCGCGCCTCGAGCGCTTCGAAGGCGGCGGTATCGAGTACGAGGCCGCGCTTGGCGAGCCCCGCGGCAACGCCCGCGAGGTCGTTGCGAAAGAGGTTGATGTCGAGCATCCGCCGATTTTATCAGACGCCTGCCCCCTTCCCACCGGGCGGATCCCGGCACGCACACCATGCACCCCCGGGCGTCGCAAACATGCGCCCGGCAGCCGCGGACGGCGGGCCGCGTCGCCTGCACCGGCGGCGCGGCCTCCCGGTCTACTTCACCTGCAAGCGGTTGACGTACTCGGTCAGCGCCAGAACCCGCGCCTGGACATACCCGGCGGTGTCGAAGTAGGGAACGTCGAAGTAGCGTTCCCCTGCCGCCAACGAGTAGTCACGGCCCCAGATCGGCATTTCCTCCGAGCCGTGCGCCTTCACCGCATTGCGTCCGTCGACGGACTGCGCGACGCCGTCGAACGGGAAGACCCCGTTGTTCCTGCGCGCGAGGACGGTGAGATCGGTCGGCGGAAGGCTCAGCAGGGCGCGGTAGGGACCGTCGCCCTTGCCGGACCGGCCGTGGCAGACCGCGCACTTGCTGTCGTACTCGCGCTTGCCGAAATCGACCTTGTCCGCGGCCATCGCCGCCCCGGTGGTCGCCATCAATGCTGCCGTCAGCAGCAACCTGCCCCATTTCGCTTGCTTCATGATCAACCTCCTTGTGGAAGGTCGGAAGAAACAACGCGCCAAGGCTTGCGTCTTGCTCCTTTCGGCGGGCCGCCGCGACACTGCGTACGCCGTTGCGGCGCCGCGATTATGTTGTAACGCCGAAACCGGAGAGCCGGCTTGACGGCTGTCAACGATCGGTCGAATTCTTCCCGGAGCTCTCGGCCCCGGTCCCGGCGTCGGGAGCGGCCCGGTCCTGCGCGCGCAGCCACTCGAGCTTGGCGCGGATCTTCGCCTCGAGTCCGCGCTCGGCGGGCTGGTACCAGCGCGGCTCGGCCATGCCGTCTGGCAGGTAGCGCTCGCCGGCCGCGTAGCCGCCCGCCTCGTCGTGCGCGTAGCGGTATCCGTCCCCGTAGCCCAGGCCCTTCATCAGCCGCGTCGGCGCATTGCGCAGCCGCAGCGGCACCGGGCGCGAGCCGTCGTTCGCGATGAACGCCCGGGCTTCGTTGTAGGCGGCGTAGACGGCGTTCGACTTGGCCGCGCAGGCGAGGTAGATCACCGCCTCGGCCAGCGCCAGCTCGCCTTCCGGCGAGCCCAGCCGCTCGTAGACGGCGACCGCGTCGAGCGTCAGCGCCAGCGCCCGCGGATCCGCGAGTCCGACATCCTCGGTTGCCATCCGGATCAGGCGACGACCGACGTACAGCGGGTCGGCGCCGTCGTCGAGCATCCGGCACAGCCAGTACAGCGCCGCGTCGGGATGCGAGCCGCGCACCGCCTTGTGCAGCGCGGAGATCTGGTCGTAGAACGCCTCGCCGCCCTTGTCGAAGCGGCGCAGGCTGCGGGCGATGGTCGCCTCGACGAAGCCGAGGTCGACCCGCTGCACGCCGCCGGTCGCCGCCGCCGTGGCGAGCTGCTCGGCGAGGTTGATCATGCGCCGCCCGTCGCCGTCGGCGTAGCCGATCATCGCCTCGCGCGCCGGTGCGTCCAGCCCGAGCTGAGGCGCGGCGGCCGCCAGCGCCCGATCGAGGAGACAGGCGAGGTCGGCGACTGACAACGGCTCGAGCACGTAGACCGCGGCGCGCGACCGCAGCGCGCCGTTGACCTCGAACGACGGGTTCTCGGTCGTCGCGCCGATGAAGGTGACGAGCCCCTGCTCGACGAACGGCAGGAACGCGTCCTGCTGCGCCTTGTTGAAGCGGTGCACCTCGTCGACGAACAGGATGGTGTGCCGGCCGCTCTGCGCCAGCGTCGCCTCGGCGCGCGCGACCGCCTCGCGGATGTCCTTGACACCCGACAGCACCGCCGACAGCGCAATGAACTCCGCGTTGAAGGCGCCGGCCATCAGCCGCGCCAGCGTGGTCTTGCCCACGCCCGGCGGGCCCCAGAGGATCATCGAGTGCGGCCGACCGGCGGCAAAGGCGACCGCCAGCGGCTTGCCCTCGCCGAGAAGGTGCCGTTGCCCGATCACCTCGGCGATGGTTGCCGGTCGCAGGCGCTCCGCCAGCGGCGAGGCCGGCGCGTTCGGCGCGAACAGGTCGGCCACGTCAGGCCTCCTGCCGGGCCGCCCCAAAGGAGGCCTCGCCCCCCTTGGGGGGAAGCGAACACCAGGCCGAAGGCCGCAGGACAGCCGAAGGCTGGTCCCGCGAAGCGGGATGCGGCTTCGCCGCACACAGTGAGCGACGGGGGGCCTTCACCTCACTCGCCGACGACGTCGGCGCCGGGCGGCGGGGTGAAGCGGAACAGCGCGGCGTCCAGCGCGACATTGCGCTCGAAGTCGGCGAAGACCAGCGTGGTCAGGTTGCCGAAGCTGTCCTTCAACTCCATCCGGCGCGGCAGGTTGCCGGAGAGCCCGATGCGCACGCTGTCGAAACCGGACTCGGCCCCCCGCGGACGCGCGACGACGAACTCGAGCCCGTCGCTGCTGCCGTCGTCGGCGAGGACGAAGTTCCTGTCCAGCGCGTTGTCGCCGGCGAGGATTGCCGCGGGGCTCGACCCCAGCGCCCGGTCGAGCCGGCGCATGATCACCTGGTTGAGGTCGCGGTCGTAGACCCAAAGCCGCTCGCCGTCGCCGACGATCACCTGCTGGACCGGCTTGTCGTAGGCCCAGCGGAACTTGCCCGGCCGCGCGAACGAGAAGGTGCCGGTCGATGCCTTGGCTGCGGGGCTGGCGCGGCTCGTCACCGTCTGGGTGAAGCCCGCGCGTCCGTTGCGGGCGCCGTCGAGGAACGCCGACAGCTGCGCGAGCCCGGAGGCGTGCCCGACCGCCGACAGCAGCAGCGCCGCCCCGAGCAGGAGCGTTGTCGCAAGGGAGAGCCTCAGGCGCGGTCGATTCATGTTCCGGGGATGTTGGCGACACAGTTGCCGACGGCGTCGAGGATCACGTAGCTGTGGCCGAGCCCGGAGGAATCCTCCCGTCCGCCGACCGTCTTGAACTGCAGCGCGTAGACGCGCCAGGTCTCGTACACCCACTCGACGTCGAAGCGACAGCCGCTGACGAAGAACGTCGGCCCGCAGAAGTCGCGGGGCAGGAGGCTGCCGGCGCGCGCGATTGCCTCATCGCTGGTGGGCCGGCGGGACGCTGCCGGCCGGTCGCGGGGGCAGAACTCGTCCCCCAGGCGGTAGACCTCGACCGGCCCGGCGTGCGCCGTCGCGGCCAGCGCAAGCACCGCGGTCACGCCGCCGCGTAGAAGTCTCATCCGCCGTCCCCCTTGCCCGCGGGGACCAGCACGTCGCGGTTGCCGTTGGTCTGCATCGGCGAGACGAGGCCGGCGCGCTCCATCTGCTCGATCAGCCGGGCAGCACGGTTGTAGCCGATGCGCAGGTGCCGCTGGACCAGCGAAATCGACGGCCGGCGCGTCTGCAGCACGATCGCCACCGCCTGGTCGTACATGGGGTCGGACTCGGCGTCGCCGCCCTCGACGCTCACGCCGTCGCCGTTGGCGCCGTCGCCGCCGCTGCCCTCGAGGATGCCCTCGAGATACTGCGGCCCGCCCTGTGCCTTCAGGTACTCGACGACGTGATGGACCTCGGCGTCGGAGACGAAGGCGCCGTGGACGCGCAGCGGGTAGCCGGTGCCCGGCGGCTGGAACAGCATGTCGCCCTGCCCGAGCAGCGCCTCGGCCCCCATGTGGTCGAGGATCGTCCGCGAATCGACCTTGCTCGCGACCTGGAAGGCGATGCGCGACGGGATGTTGGCCTTGATGAGGCCGGTGATCACGTCGACGCTGGGCCGCTGGGTCGCGAGGATCAGGTGGATGCCGGCAGCGCGCGCCTTTTGCGCGATCCGGGCGATCAGCTCCTCGATCTTCTTGCCGGTGACCATCATCAGGTCGGCGAGCTCGTCGATGACGACGACGATGAACGGCATCTCCTCCAACGGCTCCGGCGCATCCGGCGTCAGCGTGAACGGGTTCCCGAGCGGCTTGCCGGCCTTCTTCGCCTCGGCGACCTTGTGGTTGTAGCCGCCGAGGTTGCGCACGCCCATCGACGACATCAGCTTGTAGCGCCGTTCCATCTCGCCCACGCACCAGTTGAGCGCGTTGCCGGCGAGCTTCATGTCGGTCACGACCGGCGCGAGGAGGTGCGGAATGCCCTCGTAGACGGAGAGCTCGAGCATCTTGGGGTCGACCAGCACCAGCCGCACCTGCCGCGGCTCGGCCTTGTACAGCAGCGACAGGATCATCGCGTTCACGGCGACCGACTTCCCCGAGCCGGTGGTGCCCGCGACCAGCAGGTGCGGCATCTTCTGCAGGTCGGCGATCACCGGCTTGCCGGCGATGTCCTTGCCCAGTACCAGCGTCAGCGGGCTCGCGTTGTCGTTGTACGTCGCCGCCGAAAGGATCTCGATCAGCTTGACGATCTGGCGCTTCGGGTTGGGAAGCTCCAGGCCCATGTACGACTTGCCGGGAATCGTCTCGACCACGCGGATGCTCACCACCGACAGCGCGCGGGCGAGGTCCTTGACCAGGTTGACGATCTGCGCGCCCTTGACGCCGACGGCGGGCTCGATCTCGTAGCGCGTGATCACCGGACCGGGGTACGCGGCCAGCACCTTCACGGCGACTCCGAAGTCGGCGAGCTTGCGCTCGATCAGCCGCGACGTGTACTCGAGCGTCTCCGCACTGACGGTCTCCTGGCTCGCCGGCGGGTCGTCGAGCAGGTCCAGCGGCGGCAGCGGCGAATCCGGCAACTCCTGGAACAGCGGGCGCTGCTTTTCGCGGACCACGCGCTCCGACTTCGGCACCTCGACCACCGGCGGCACGACCAGCACCGGCTCGCGCGGCTCGTCGATGACTTTGGACAGCACGATGGCCTCGCGCTCCGCCGACGCCTGCGCGCCCAGCTTGCGGTCCTCGCGCTCCTCCGCGCGCCGGCGCGCCCAGCCGAACCCGTTCTCGATCGCGGCACCGATGCGCTCCATCAGGCGCAGCCACGACATGCCGGAGAAGAGCGACCAGCCGACCGCGAACAGCGCGAGCAGCAGCAGCGTCGCGCCGTTGAACCCGACGAAACGGGCGAGGCCGTTGCCGGCGAGGTCGCCGATCGCGCCGCCCGGGCCGAGGGGCAGCGTCGCCGGCAGGCGATAGAAGCGCAGCGCCTCGATGCCGGCGCTGGTGAGGAGCACCAGCGCGAACCCCGGCACCGCCAGGCGCAGCGGGTGCTCGAGCGCGAGGTCCGGGCGGCCGATCCGGCGATAGCCGGCGACCACCAGCACGACCCCGGCGGCGACCCACCACCAGGCCGACAGGCCGAAGAGGTAGAGCAGCAGATCCGCGAGCCAGGCGCCGAACGCCCCGCCCCGGTTGCCGACCGGCGCACCCGTGCCCGAGAACGACCAGCCCGGGTCGCTCTTGGTGTAGGTCGCGAGCACCAGTGCGAGCCACAGGAACGCGGCGACGACGAGCAGCCACCATGACTCGCGGACGAGGCGCGCGAACCGCGGCGGGAGCGTGCGGTCCGGTACCGGCGCCGCCGACTTTCGTCGCGGAGCGTCTGTCTTTTTTCTATTAAAAAACATTGATATGCGATTTATACTTCATGCGATGCATTATACATCGCCTCGGCGTGTTCGGGGGCATCGCGGAAGGTGCACCGGCGGCGTTGGGGGCACCGGGGCGGCATCCCCAAATCGGCTAGAATCCAGAGTCCCGTCGAGAAAGCGAGAATGCCATGGCCGCCCAACATGCCCGCCTGCTGATCCTGGGATCCGGTCCCGCCGGTTACACCGCGGCAGTATACGCCGCGCGTGCGAACCTCAAGCCGGTGCTGATCACCGGTCTCGCGCAGGGCGGCCAGTTGATGACCACGACCGAGGTCGACAACTGGCCGGCCGACGCCGACGGCGTCATGGGACCGGACCTGATGGCCCGGTTCCAGGCGCACGCCGAGCGGTTCGACACGACGATGGTCTTCGACCACATCCACACGGTCGACTTCGCCACCCGCCCGCTGCGCCTCGTCGGCGACAACGGCGAGTACACCTGCGACGCGCTGATCGTCGCCACCGGCGCGTCGGCGCGCTACCTCGGGCTGCCTTCGGAGGAGAAGTTCATGGGCAAGGGCGTGTCGGCCTGCGCCACCTGCGACGGTTTCTTCTACCGCGGCCAGGACGTCGTGGTCATCGGCGGCGGGAACACCGCGGTCGAGGAGGCGCTCTACCTGTCCAACATCGCGCGCCACGTTACCATCGTCCATCGCCGCGACCGTTTTCGCGCCGAGGCGATCCTGGTCGACAAGCTGTTGGCCAAGACGCGCGACGGCGGCAACATGCGGGTGATCTGGAACCACACGCTCGCCGAGGTGCTCGGCGACGCGACCGGCGTCACCGGCGCGCGACTCGCCGACCGGGCGACCGGCCAGACGCAGGACATCGCCGTCAAGGGCGTATTCATCGCCATCGGGCACACGCCCAACACCGGAATCTTCGAAGGACAGCTCGAGATGGCCGGCGGCTACATCAAGATCCGCAGCGGCACCGACGGCAACGCCACGGCAACCAGCGTCCCCGGCGTGTTTGCGGCCGGCGACGTCGCCGACCACGTCTACCGGCAGGCGGTCACCTCTGCCGGCACCGGCTGCATGGCGGCCCTCGACGCCGAGGCCTATCTCGAGGGCCACGGCTGACGTCCGCAGGACGCCAAGGTGTCCAAGTTCGGCGACCTCAAGCGGCTGCTCGACGCCGCGCGGGCGAACGCGGCGCAGCGCAGCGCGCCGGCCGTCCCGCCGGCCCCGGCGCCGCCCGCGCGCGCGTTCAACCGGGCGGGAGGCGCGCCGCACCACGCGCCGCATCGCTTGCTCGCGGCGACCAAGCACTCGGCCGACGACGTCGACCTGGCTCAGGCCTTCGCCGACGTCAAGCGCCTGCCGCCGTCGGCCAAGGCACGCATCGAGCGGGCCCGCCCGGCCCCGATCGCACGCCAGCGACTGGCCGACGATCGCGACGCGCTGCTCGCATCGAAGTTCGGCGCCGAGCCTGCGCCGCACAGCTGGGAGGTCGGCCAGGAGCACGAGAGCGGGCAAACCTATGTCCGGCACGGACTGGGCAGCGATGTGCTGGGCAAGCTCCGCCGCGGCCACTGGTCGCTGCAGGCCGAGCTCGACCTCCACGGGATGACCGTCGACGAGGCGCACGACGCGCTGGCCGACTTCCTGGTCGACGCGCGCAACCGCGGCTACCGCTGCGTCCGCGTGATCCACGGCAAGGGCCTGACCTCGCCGGGTCGCGAGCCGATCCTCAAGGGCAAGGTGCGCAAGTGGCTGTCGCACTGGGACGAGGTCCTCGCATACGCCGAGGCGCCACGCCACGCCGGCGGTGGCGGCGCGGTCGTCGTCCTGCTCAAGGGCGCGCGGTAGGGGCGGCTGCGCACCCTGCCTGCCGGCGCGCGGACCCTCACGACGGGCAGCGGCGCTAACCCCGGGGCAACGTCCGGTGGGCAAGTGCGGGAAGCTGCGCGCGCACGCTGGCGAGCCGCGCGGCATCCACGTCGCCGACGACGACGCCGGGCCCCTCCTCGTCGCGCTCGGCGACGATGCGGCCCCACGGGTCGACCAGCGCCGAATGCCCGTAGGTCCGCCGTTCGCCGGGGTGCAGCCCGCCTTGCGCAGCGGCCAGGACGTAGCACTGGTTCTCCACGGCGCGCGCGCGCAGCAGCAGGTGCCAGTGCGCGGCCCCGGTCGTCGCGGTGAACGCGGCCGGGGCAAGGATCAGCGCCGGCGTGCCCAACGCCCGGTAAAGCTCGGGGAAGCGCAGGTCGTAGCAGATCGACAGCCCCACGCGACCGCAGGGCAGCTCGATCGCCACCGGCAGGCTGCCCGGCTCGATCGTCCGCGTCTCGTCGTAGCTCTCGTCGCCTTGCGCAAACGCGAACAGGTGGATCTTGTCGTAGCGGGCGACCCGCTGCCCGTCGGGGCCGTAAACGAGGCACGCGGAGCGCACGCGGACAGGATCGTCGCAGGCCAGCGGCA
>DATIUK010000335.1:0-7031 GCA_035466885.1 Casimicrobiaceae bacterium | reverse complement strand
TTCCGCTGGATCGCCATTGCGATGATCGCCGATTGCCTGTGGCCGGGGCGCTGGCCGTGGCGTTTCCGCCGCATGGTCGGCATCGGCTACCGCAGGCCGAGCGCGCCATGAGATACCGTGATCTTCAGCAAGCGGTTTCTTCATACGTGGGCCTGGGGGATCGTGGGGACGAAGGGCTGGCGATGCTTGGCCACGCTGTAGACGGCAAAGAGCAGTTTGTGCATGCAAGCGACGAGGGCGACCTTGGGCAGCTTGCCGCGGGCGCGCAATTGCTCGTAGTACGCGCGCAGCCAAGGGTTCTTGCGTACTGCCGTCAGCGTGGGCATCCACAGTGCGGCACGCAGGCGCGCATTGCCGAGGGGCGTCAATCCAGCGCGGGCATGTTTCTGCTTGCCCGATTGTTTGAGGCCCGGGATGACGCCGACGTAGGCAGCGAGCGCGCCGGGGGTGCGGAAGTGGGCGGGATCGCCCAGTTCGGCGATCAGGCGTGCGGCGGTGGTGGTGCCAATGCCGTCGATGGTGGTCAGCAAACTGCCGACTTCATGTTCGCGCAGTTTGCCGTCAATGTCGGCATCGAGTTCGCGCAGGCGGCGGCGCAGGAGGTCGAGGTCCTCGCACAGGTAACGCACCTGGACGCGATAAGCGGGGCCGTGGTGCTGGCCGACGGAGCGTTGGGCAGCATCGATCAGGGTCCGCGCCAATTCTGGCCCGACGCGGTGGCGTCCGTCGTAGCGCAACCCAGCCAAGCGGTTGACCGCCGCGCGGTGAAAGGCGGCGGCGGTCGGATAGTCGTGCAGGATGGCGCTGGCCAGCTCGCTGTCGAGGCTGTGGACGTAGCGGGTGAATTCGGGAAAGCCGAGATCGACCAGGCGGTGGAGTTGGCGCAGTCGATCACCGAAGTCCTGCAGCAGTCGCTCGCGCAGGCGAACCAGTTCGCGCAGCTCCTCGGTGGCGGCATCGGGCAGCGGCGTGGGTGGGGGATGCTTTTGGGCGGCAAAGCGGGCGATGCCCAAGGCGTCGATGGCGTCGGTCTTGGTGCGTTCAAGGTCCTCGCCAGCGAAGCGATGGGTGCGCAGCGGATTGAGCAACGCCACGGCGAAGCCGGCCGTGGCCAACACCGCGAACAGGTTCTTCCAATAATGGCCCGTGGCTTCCATGGCTACCAACACATCACCCGGCGCACCGAGCACCGCGAACAGCTTCTGATAGCCGGTGGCGTCCTCAGTGAACGGCGTGGGCTTGATTTGCATCTCGCTGTCCGCGCCGACCACTGCGACGACGTGGGTCTCGGAGGCGATATCGATTCCGGCGAAGCGCATAGGTCCTCCATCCGACGGAGGAAGTCGGGAGCCTCGGAGCCGGTGCTTCGGTCCAAGCTTGTGCATGCGAGGACACGGCGCTGCCGGCCCCGGGATACCGTTCGGACTTTGAGCACCGGTCGAGGGCGCCAATCTCATGCACGAGGACGCTGCCTCAGCCCACGGCCGGCGACCCTCTCCCGGATTCCGTCGCTGTCCATTCTCACCCGAGTCATCCAATGAGTGGACAACATACAAGCCACCCGGCGAGGGGCCCCGCGCGAGAGCGTGGGGATCGACGGCAAGGCGAATGGCATCGGCGGCCGACCACGCCGCGATCAGAACCGGCACCGGCGGTGCGGAGGGCCGCGCCATGAGCCACCCGTGAAACCGGTTGCGCTGGTCACCGGGGCCGCCCGCGGCATTGGCCGCGGAATCGCGTTTGCGCTGGCGCGCGGCGGTTTCGACCTCGCGCTCCTCGACCTCGCGCGCGACGCGGAGGCCGAAGCGACGCTCGCTGGCGTCGCCGATCTGGGGGCGCAGGCGACGTTCGTCGCCGCCGACATCGCCGACCTCGATGCGGGGCGCGCCGCGATCGCAGCGGCATGGGAGGCGACGGGCGGGTTCGACTGCCTGGTCAACAACGCCGGGGTGTCGGTCGCGCGCCGCGGGGACATGCTCGAGGTGACGCCGGAAGGCTTCGACCGCGTGCTCGGCGTCAACCTGCGCGGGACGTTCTTCCTCACCCAGGACGTCGCGCGGCGGATGATCGCGACGCCGGCGCGCGGGCAACCGCGCAGCGTGGTCACGATCTCGTCGTCGAACGCCGAGATCGCCTCCCCCGAGCGCGCCGAATACTGCCTGTCCAAGGCCGCTCTGGGGATGATGACGCGCCTTCTCGCGGTGCGCCTCGCCGGCGAGGGCATCATGGCCTACGACGTCCGACCGGGGCTCATCCGCACCGACATGACGCGTGCGTCGCAGCCCAAGTACGACCGCATGCTCGCCGAGGGCTTCACGCCGATCGCGCGCTGGGGCGAGCCCGACGACGTCGGCCGCGCCGTGGCGATGCTCGCCCGCGGCGACCTGCCGTTCGTCACCGGCGAGGCGATCCACGTCGACGGCGGCATGCACATCCACAGGTACTGAACATGAACGCACCGACGTTACCGACGTGCTTCCCGCGGCTCAACATCTCGCTCTCCGCCCGGCCGAGCGCCGTGGTCGCGCGGTTGCACCGCGCGGCCTACACGGCCGCCGATCTACCGTTCACCTACTCGTCGATCGCCGTCGACGACTTCCCCGCCGCGGTCGCCGGCGCCCGCGCGCTCGGCGTGCGCGGCATCGGCGTCGGCGTGCCGTTCAAGCTGGCGGCGCTGGCGCTCGCCGACGTCGTCGCGCCCGAGGCGACGGCGGTCGGCGCCGTCAACACGCTGGTCAACGAGGGCGGCCGCTGGGAGGGCCACAACGTCGACATCGTCGGCGCGCGGCGCGCGCTCGCCGAGGTCGTCGCGGTCCGCGGGGCGCGCTTCGCCGTGGTCGGCGCCGGCGGCGCCGCGCGGGCGATCGCGCAGGCGCTGCGCGAGGAGGGCGCGGCCGTCGAGATCCTCGCCCGCGATCCGTCCCGGGCACTGGCGATGACCCGCGCCCTCGGGCTCCCCGATCCGGCCATGTTCACCGCGGACACCGACCTCGCCGGCTACGACGGCGTCGTCAACGCGACCCCGGTCGGCTTCCACGATGCCACCGCGCTGCCGTTCGCGGCGCAGCGCCTCGTCCCGGGCCAGATCCTGTTCGACGCGGTGGTCGGCACCGGGCCCACGCGCCTCGTGCGCGAGGCGCAGGCGCAGGGCTGCCGCGTCGTGTCGGGGCCGCGGATGCTCGTCCACGTGATCGGCGAGCAGATCGCGCTCTACACCGGCCGCCCGCCGGACATCGCGGTGCTGAAGCGCGCGCTGCAGTCGGGCGAGGGCAACGGCGAGGATTGACGCCGCGCCCGCCGCGGGTTCGCGGCGACGGGGCCGGGCGCACGGCCCGTACTCCGTCTATGCTTGGCGTCGAGACCGGACCATGAAATCCACGCCCCCCTCCGGCGCACCGCACCGCGTCACGCTGCGCGACGTCGCCCGCGAAGCCGGGGTGTCGACGGGCACCGTGTCGATGGCGCTGGGTCGCGATCCCCGTGTCGCCGCGGCGACCCGCGCCCACGTGCTCGCGACGGCGGCGCGACTCGCCTACGTCTACGATCGTGCCGCGGCGCGATTGCGCGGGCGCCACGGCGGGCTGGTCGGCTTCGCCATCAACGACCTCGCCAACCCGTTCCACGCGCGCGTCGCCGCGGGGCTGGAAAGCCGGCTGGTGGCCGCCGGAAAGGTGCTGGTGCTGGGCAACGCCGACGAGGATGCGGACCGGCAACTCGCGTTCCTCGCGACGCTGCGCGAGCATCGCGTCGAGGGTATCGCACTCACGCCGGCGATCGGCATGGCCAGGGGAGCGCTGCGCGGGGTCAGGGACTGGGGCCTGCCGCTGGTGCTGGTGACCCGCGACGTGCCCGGCTCAGGCGTCGACTTCGCCGGGCACGCCGACCGGCGCGCGTTCGCGGCGATGGCGCGCCACCTCGTCGGCCTCGGCCACCGGCGGATCGCGTTCGTCGGCGGCGACCCGCGCACGACGACGGCGCGCGAGCGCGTGGCCGGCTACGCCGATGCACTCGCCGAGGCCGGGATCGACGCCGCCGGTCGGCGGTGGATTCCCGGTCCGGCGACGCGCGAGACGGGGTTCGCCGCGATCGGGGAGTTGCTGGCGAAGCGGCGACCGACGGCGGTGATGGCGTTCAACGACCCGGTGGCGTTCGGCGTGATGCTGGGCCTGCGCGAGCGCGGCCTCGAGCCGGGGGTCGACTGCGCGGTGACCGGCGCCGACAACGCCCCGGAAGGCGCGCTGTGGCGCCCCGCGCTGGCGACGGTCGCCTTCGATGCCGGCGCGCTGGGCGCGGCGGCGGCCCTGCTCCTGCTCGCGCGGATCGACGCACCGGGCGGGCGCGCGCGCCGCCGGCTGCTGGACGCTCCGCTGGTGCTGCGCGCGTCGGCGTCGCCACCACTCAGGCGAGGAGCTGCCGGGCGATGATCAGCCGCTGGACCTGGTTGGTGCCTTCGTAGATCTGCGTGATCTTGGCGTCGCGGTACAGCCGCTCGACGGCGACGCCGCGGATGTAGCCGATGCCGCCGTGGATCTGGACGGCGTTGGCAGTGTGCGCGACCGCCGCGTCGGACGCAAAGCACTTGGCCATCGCGCACTCCTTGGCCGCGCGCTGCCCGCGGTCGAGCCGGCGCGCGGCATCCTCGACCAGGAGGCGTGCCGCCGCGGTGTCCTTGGCCATGTCGGCGAGCATCCACTGGATCGCCTGGAACTCGGCGATCGGGTGGCCGAACTGGTGGCGGAGCTTCGCGTAGCCGATGCTCTCCTCGAGCGCCGCCTGCAGGATGCCGACGGCGAGCGCGCCGATGCCCACCCGGCCCTTGTCGAGCGCGCCCATCATCAGGTGGAAACCGCGCCCCTGCGGTCCGAGCCGTGCGGCCGCGTTCAGCCGCACGGCGTCGAAGTGGAGCGCGCCGACCTGCGAGGCGCGCTGGCCCATCTTGTGCTCCTTGCTTCCGCGCGAGCAGCCCGGCGAGTCGAGGTCGACGACGAAGATGCTCATCCCGCGGTTGCCGAGCGCGGGGTCGGTGCGCGCGAGCACCAGGGCGAAGTCGGCGACCGGCGCGTTGTGGATCCACAGCTTTTCGCCGGTGAGGCGCCAGCCGTCGCCGTCCGGCAACGCCGTCGTGCGCAGTCCCGCGAGGTCCGACCCGGCGTTGGCCTCGGTCAGTGCGTACGCGCAGCACCGCGTTCCGGCGAGCAGCGGCCCGAGGTAGGCGTCGCGCTGCAGCTCGCTGCCGTGCTGCGACAGCAGCGTGGCGACCAACTCGACGAGCCCGCACTGGTCGGCGACCGACGCGTAGCCGCGGGCGAGCTCCTCCATCACCGCCGCGTAGGCGAGGACGTCGGCGCCGACGCCGCCGTGCGCCTCGGGGACCGCGATGCCGAAGAGGCCGAGTGCCGCCATTTCGGCATAGAGCTCCGCCGGAAACCGCTCGGTCTCGTCGAGTTCGGCGGCGAGCGGGCGGATCCGACCGTCGGCGAAGCGGCGCGTCTCCTCGCGGATCGCGGCGATGCGCTCGTCGATCTCGGCGACGGGCAGGGCGGGGGCGGTCGGGTCGGTCGGCATGGGCAGGTCCTCGCGAAGCGTCGGGACGAAGGAATTGAACCGGTTCAAAACGCCGTCATTGGACACTCCGGCGGTGTCCCCGTCAAGGCGATGGCGTGGACTCCGGCGGCGGACCGGCGTCGGGGTAGAATACCGCCCCCCGGCAGGCTGATGCCGGAGCCCCGGTCGGTTGCGCCCGGGGCTCCGCCGCGGCCCGCCCGTTCAACCAGCTGGAGGAAGTCGAAGTGACGGAAATCGACAGCAAGGACCGCGGGGCCACACCCGCGCCGGGTCGCGAGACCCTCGGATTCCAGGCGGAGGTGAAGGAGCTCTTGCAGCTCATGATCCACTCGCTGTACAGCCACCCGGAGATCTTCCTGCGCGAGCTCGTGTCCAACGCCTCGGACGCCGCCGACAAGCTGCGGTTCGAGGCGCTGGCCCATCCCGATCGCTACGAGAACGACCCCGAGCTCGCGATCCGCGTCGCGTTCGACAAGGACGCTCGCACGATCACGGTCAGCGACAACGGCGTCGGCATGTCGCACGACGAGGTGGTCGCCAACATCGGCACCATCGCCAAGTCGGGCACCCGCGAGTTCTTCGCCACGCTCACCGGCGACGCGGCAAAGGACGCGCGGCTCATCGGCCAGTTCGGCGTCGGCTTCTACTCGTCGTTCAACGTCGCCGACCGGGTGACGCTCGTCACCCGGCGGGCGGGCAGCCCCGCCGCGGAGGGCGTGCGCTGGGAGTCGACCGGCGAGGGCGAGTACACGATCGAGCCCGTCGAGCGCACCGCCCGTGGCACCGAGATCACGCTGCACCTGCGCGAGGGCCAGGACGACTTCCTGTCGCGCTGGAAGCTCGCGTCGATCATCCGCAAGTACTCGGACCACATCGCGCTGCCGATCCTGATGCAGAAGGAGATCTGGGACGAGGAGGCGAAGGCCTACAAGCCCGCCGCCGACGACGAGACGATCAACCAGGCGTCGGCGCTGTGGGCGCGCCCGAAGCAGGACATCAGCGCCGAGCAGTACGAGGAGTTCTACAAGCACGTCGCGCACGACAACGAGCCGCCGCTCGCCTGGGCGCACGCGCGGGTCGAGGGCCGCACCGAGTACACGCAGCTGCTCTACGTCCCGTCGCGGGCGCCGTTCGACCTCTTCGACCGCGACCACCGGCGCGGGCTCAAGCTCTACGTCCGGCGCGTGTTCATCATGGACGATGCCGAGGCGCTGCTCCCGGGCTACCTGCGCTTCGTCCGTGGCGTCGTCGATTCCAACGACCTGCCGCTCAACGTCTCGCGCGAGATCCTGCAGGAGTCGCGCGACGTCGAGGCGATCCGGAGCGGCTGCGGCAAGCGCGTGCTCGCGCTGCTGGAGGACCTGGCCGCGAACGAGAAGGAGAAGTACGCGACGTTCTGGACGACCTTCGGCCGGGTGCTGAAGGAAGGCTTCGCCGAGGACCCTGCGGCCGGCGACAAGCTCGCG
>DATIUK010000334.1:0-3086 GCA_035466885.1 Casimicrobiaceae bacterium | reverse complement strand
CCAGTGCCGGCCACGGACGTGGATCGGCAGCGACAGGCTGGCGAGGAACTCTCCGGTGTCCCGCTTGTAGCTCTGCAGCAGGAACGGCTGTGTGTTCTGCGCCGCGCGGCGCGACACCGGGTCGTCGAAGATCCGCCGGTCGCGGCTCGCGGCGAGGTCGTGCGCGCGGTCGCCGGTCGGCGGCTGGCAGCACGCCGACACGTGCGTCGGCGCGTAGCCATTGAGGTCGAGCGCCACGGCATACGCGGTGCCGCCGGCCGTCGCCCCCATCCGGTCGAGCAGCGGTCGTACCTCCTGCTCGAACGCGCCGTCGTAGCCGGTGCGGTACTTGACCGGGTCGGTCCCGGGAATCAGCTGGTAATGGGCGTCGAAAACGTCGACGCCGCGGTCCTGCAGCGCCGCCAGCCGGCCTTCGATCTCGTCACGGCAGGTCCGCGCGGTTCGCAGGTGTTTTTCAAACGCGCCCTGACCGGTGCGGAAACGGGCGATGACTTCCTCGATGGTCTCGGTCGCTGTCGCGAGCTCGCGCGAAGAGGCCGCCGCCCGCTCCATCTTGCCGACCACATCCTGGGTAAGTCCCCGGATCTCGGCGGCCGTCGAGTGGATCCCGTCGTGCGTCTGCTGCAGCCCGGCGATCGCCGCGGTGATGTTGGTGACCTGCCCCTGCATCTGTCCGAAGCTCTGCACGATGCCCTCGAAGTGGCCCAGCGAGCGCTCGACCACCTGCCGCGTGTGGTCGACGTTCTGGCTGATGACGCGCGTCTCGCGCAGCGTGCTGCCGACCAGATCGGTCATGTTGGCGACGCTGCCGGCGATGACGTCGGTGGCGCCCTTGACCTTCTCGGCGAGCTTGCGCACCTCGTCGGCGACGACCGCGAACCCCCTCCCGACCTCCCCGGCGCGCGCCGCCTCGATCGCGGCGTTCAGCGCGAGCAGGTTCGTCTGGTCGGAGATGTCGTTGATCAGCATGATGATCTGGCCGATGTTCTGCGAGTTGCGGTCGAGCTCGGCGACCCGTCCGTTGAACTCGACCAGGCTGCGCCCGATGCTCTGGATCTTGGTCGTCACCTCGACGAGCTCGCGGTACGCCGCGCTCGCGGTCGACAGCCGCTCGTCGGTCGCCTCGGAGATCTGCCGTGCACCGGTGGACACGTCGGCGACCGCGCGGCCGGCCTCGGCGCTCTGGGCGAAGATCACCTCGGTCAGCGCCTGCTGGCGCTGGGCGAAGCCGTTGGAGTCGTCGATCCGGCCGGCGACCTTCGCGCCTTCGCTGACCAGCTGTCCGCTGCGCCGGCGGACTTCGCCGATCACCGCCCGCAGTTTGCGCAGGAAGGCATTGAGGTGGGCGGCAATCGCAGCGAACTCCCCGCCCGCGTTCGTCTGCCAATCGCGCGAGAGATCGCCGTCGTCGCTGGCCATCTGCCGCAGCGTCTCCCGCAGTTCCGCCAGCGGCGCAACAATCGACCGCCGGAGGTACCACGCCGCGCCGGCGCAGGCGGCGAGGCCGCCGACGGCCAGCACGCCGACCAGGACGCCGGCGAGGTCCGCCGGTGCGGCCATTGCGGCAGCGGCGATCGCGACGAACACGAGCCCCGGCGGCAGCAGCGCCGCGACGATCCGGCCGTCCAGCGTGGCAAGCGGTCCCGTGTCGCGACGCACCGGCAGCGCGGCCGGCTGCGCCGGCGCCGCACCGCCGTTGAACGGACCTGCGGAGAGCATCGTGGTTTCGGTGGTCATGGAGACTCCTGGTCGGGCCGCTGGCGCGGTCATGCAACGGCCTTGAGCGGCTGCGGCAGCAGCTCGACGATGTCGAGCACCAGCACCAGCGCGCCATCGCTGGCGAGCGTCGCACCGGCAACGCCCCGCGGCTTGAAGCCGTCGAGCGCCTTGATGACCACTTCGTCCTGCCCGACGAAGCTGTCGACGGCGATCACGACCGTCTGGTTGGCGATCTGGATGACGATGCCGACGAGCCCGGCGTCGCCGTCCCGGTCGAGCATGTCGGCGAGCGAGAGTACCGGCAGGACGGCACCGCGCATCACGAGGCTCGGCTTGCCCGACACCAGCTGGACGACGTGACGGTCGATGCGGATGATCTCGCGTACCAGCGACAGCGGGATCGCGTAGGCCTGCTGCTTCAGGCGGAACATGAGCACCGGCAGGATCGCCAGCGTCAGCGGCAGCAGGATCGCCACGCGCGTGCCGCGTCCCGGCACCGACGAGAGCTCGATCTTGCCGTTGAGGCGGGCGACGTTGGTGCGCACGACGTCCATGCCGACGCCACGGCCCGAGACGTCCGAGATCGTCGCCTTGGTCGAGAACCCCGGCAGGAAGATGAGGCCGAGCGCGCTCTGCTCGTCCAGCGCGCCGGCGTCGGCACTGGAGATCAGCCCCTTCTCGACCGCCTTCTGCCGGATGAAGTCGGCGCGCATGCCCTTGCCGTCGTCGACGATCTCGATCAGGATCTGGTCGCCCACCTGCGCGGCCGAGAGCCTGATGATGGCCTTCGGCGGCTTGCCTGCGGCGATGCGCTCCTGCGGCAGGTCGACGCCGTGGTCGACGGCATTGCGCACGAGGTGGACCAGCGGATCGTTGATCTCCTCGATCATCGTCTTGTCGATCTCGGTGTCCTCGCCCGAGAGTTGCAGCTCGACGTCCTTGCCCATCTGGCGGCCGAGGTCGCGGGCCATGCGGACATACTTCTGGAACACCCGGCCGACCGGCTGCATCCGCGCCTTCATCACCGAGTTCTGCAGGTCGCCGACGACCGCCGAGAGCTGCCCGACCATCCGGTCGAGCTGCTTGACGGTCTCGTTGCCGGGCGCGCTCGCGACGAGGTCGGTGCGCAGCCGCGCGATGCGGTTCTTGATCAGGCCGACTTCGCCGGACAGGTTCAGGATCTGGTCGAAGCGCTCGACGTCGATGCGCAGCGTGGTTTCCTTGGCGTCACCCGACTTGCCGCTGCGCGCGGCGGCCGCCGGCGCATTGGCGGGTGCGGGTGCCGCAGCCGCGGAGTCCTTGGGTGCCGGGGCGGCGGTCCCGGAGCCCGGTTCGGCAGTTGCCGTCGTCGTCGCCGTCGGCACCGG
>DATIUK010000333.1:0-13797 GCA_035466885.1 Casimicrobiaceae bacterium | reverse complement strand
TCGTCGAATTCGACGTTTCGAGGATTGGATGCGTCGCAGCCGGGTTCCGGATTCAACGCCGCGAACGCGCCGTCATCCGCCGCCGGCGGCTCGCGGTCGGGCGCCGCACCTGAGGCTGCCGTGGCTCGATTCCTGCCAGCGTCGCGAGACGGACGCGCGGGCGCCCCCTCGCCGGCGGACGGGCGCTCAACCGCGGCGGCGAACGACCTGGTCGATGGCGCCGAACACCGAACGCCCCGCCGCATCGAGCATTTCGATGCGCACGCGGTCGCCGAAGCGCATGAAGGGCGTGACCGGCTTGCCGCCGGAGAGCGTCTCGACGGTGCGCTGCTCGGCGATGCACGAGTAGCCGACACCGCCCTGCCGCGCCGGACGGCCCGGGCCACCGTCCTCGCGGTTGGACACGGTGCCCGAGCCGACGATCGTCCCTGCGCCGAGATCGCGGGTCCGGGCGAGGTGCGCGACCAGCGTGCCGAAGTCGAAGGTCATGTCGACACCCGCGTCCGGACGGCCGAACAGCTCGCCGTTGAGATGGGACACGAGGGGAAGGTGCACGCGGCCGGCCCGCCAGGCGTCGCCGAGTTCGTCCGGCGTCACCGCGACCGGCGAGAAACTGCTGGCCGGCTTGGACTGCAGGAAGCCGAAGCCCTTGGCGAGCTCGCCGGGGATCAGCGCCCGCAGGCTCACGTCGTTGACCAGCACCAGCAGCCGGATGCGACCGAGCGCCTCAGCGGCGGCGATGCCCATCGGCACGTCGGCGGTGATCACCGCGACCTCGCCTTCGAAGTCGATGCCCCATGCCTCGTCGACGAGCTCGATGTCCGCGCCGGCGCCCAGCATCGGGTCGGACGCGCCCTGGTACATCAGCGGATCGGTCCAGAACTCCGGCGGCATCGCAGCGCCGCGGGCGCGGCGGACGAGTTCGACGTGGTTGACGTACGCGGAGCCGTCGGCCCACTGGTAGGCCCGCGGCAGGGGCGCCGCAGCCGCCAGCGGCGCGAATGGCCGCGCGTCGGACAGCCGCCCGGCATTGAGCTCGGCGGAAACGGCCTCCAGCGCCGGCCGCACCTCGTCCCAGCGATCGAGCGCCGCCTGCAGCGTGCGGGCGATCTCGGGCACCGCAACGGCGCGCTCGAGGCCGCGGGAGACGACGACCAGGGTGCCGTCGCGGCTGGTGTCGTGCAGCGTGGCGAGCTTCATCGTCGGACTTGCTCCCGGGATCAGCCGCGCCGCTTCAGCGCGTAGCCGCCCGGGCCGTCCTCGATCTCCCAGCCGCCGGCGCGGATCTCCTCGCGCAGGCGATCGGACCCCACCCAGTCCTTCGCCTTGCGCGCGGCGAGCCGCGCCTGCGCGAGGGCGGCGATTTCCGGCGGGATCGCTTCCTGCCGCGGCGCCCACGCCGCGAGGCGCAGGCCGAACACCGCGTCGAAGGCCAGCAGCGTCGCGCGCCGGACGCCGTCCGGCAAGCCTCCGCGCAGCGCTTCCCAGGCAACCGCGAGCGCTCGCGGCAGGTTGAGGTCGTCGTTGACCTCGGCGGTGAAGCGCTCGACGAGCGCCGCGTCCGGGTCCGCCGCCGGCGCGTCGCGCAGCGCGTGGACACCGGTGCGCATGCGCTCGAGGCCGGTCGCTGCGGCGTCCAGCGCGTCCCAGGTGAAGTTGAGCTGGCTGCGGTAGTGCGCGGTCAGGCAGAGGTAGCGATACGCCAGCGGATCGTAGCCGCGGTCGACGAGCGCCTTGAGCCGCAGGAACTCGCCCGCGGACTTGGCCATCTTCGCATCGTTGGAGAGCAGGAAGTAGCCGTGCATCCAGAAGTTCGCGAGCCGGGTGCCGCAGCGGGCCTCGGTCTGCGCGATCTCGTTGGTGTGGTGGACGCTGATGTGGTCCTCGCCACCGCAGTGGATGTCGAAGTAGTCGCCGAGGTACTTCTGCGCCATCGCCGAGCACTCGATGTGCCAGCCAGGGAAGCCCCGGCCCCAGGGGCTCTCCCACTCCATCTGGCGCTGCTCGCCCGGGGGCGAGAACTTCCACAGCGCGAAGTCGGTCGCGTGGCGCTTGTCGCCGAGCTCGACCCGGCGGCCCGCGTCGAGGCCCTTGACGTCGAGGCGCGCAAGGTGGCCGTAGCCCGGCTGGCGGCTGGTGTCGAAATAGACGCCGTCGGACGTCCGGTAGGCGAAACCGTTTCTCTCGATGTCGGCGATGAAGGCGATCTGCTCGGCGATGTGGTCGGTCGCCTTGCAAAGGATCGTCGGCCGCTCGATGTTGAGCAGGTCGAGGTCGGCGAGGAACGCATCGGTGTACAGCTCGGCGATCTCCCACGCCGTCTTGCCGGTTCGCCGCGCGCCCTTCTCCATCTTGTCCTCGCCGGTGTCGGCGTCGGAGGTGAGGTGACCCACGTCGGTGATGTTCATCACGTGCCGGACGCGGTAGCCGTTCCATTCCAGCACCCGCTTCAGCCCGTCCTCGAACAGGAACGTCCGGTAGTTGCCGACGTGCTGGTAGTCGTAGACCGTCGGCCCGCAGGTGTAGAGCCCGACCTCGCCGCTCGCCTCGAGCGGCGCGAACGGGCGCAGGCTGCGCGTGTAGTTGTCGTAGAGCGAGAGTGCTGCGGGCATGGGAATCGCGATCAAAAAAAAACCGCCAGCGGCTGCCGGCGGCGGGGTCTTGAGACCGACCCGTCAGGCCATCACGGCCGCCGCCATGCGGTGCAGTGACAGCAATTGCCGCGGAACGGGTCCATCACGGCATCCTAACCAAAGGCCGCGCCGTCGGCAAGCGGCATCACCGCGCGAGGCGTCGCCGGCGTCGCAACGCGTTAGAATTCACGGTTGGCCACCGGCGCAGCCCCATCCGGGCCGCCCCTGCACTCCCCGATGACCGCCACCCACCCCGCCGCGTCCCGCGGCCTCGTCGCCGTGCTGATCGCGCTGTTCGCGATCGCCTGGTTCGCCGGCATCGGCGCGCGCAGGCTCGTCCATCCCGACGAGGGCCGCTACGCCGAGATCGCCCGCGAGATGGCGGCGAGCGGCGACTGGGTGACGCCGCGCCTCAACGGCCTCAAGTACTTCGAGAAGCCGCCGCTCCAATACTGGATGACCGCGGCCGCCTTCCGGGCGCTGGGGGTTCACGAATGGACGGCACGGCTGTGGCCGGCGCTCGTCTCCTTCGCCGCGGTGCTGTTCATCGGCTACACCGGCCTGCGGCTCGGCGGCCCGCCGCTGGGACTCGCCGCCGGCGCAGCGCTCGGCGGGTCCGCCTGGTTCGTCGTCAACTCGCACTTCCTGTCGCTCGACGCCGGCCTCGCATCGTTTCTCGGCATCGCCCTGGGCGCCTTCCTGATCGCGCAGCGGCCGGAGGCGACGACCACCGAGCGCGCTGGGTGGATGCTGGCGGCCTGGGCGGCGATGGCGCTGGCGACGCTGTCCAAGGGACCGATCGGCCTGGTGCTGCCCGGCGGCGCGCTGGTCGTCTACACGCTGCTGCAGCGCGATTTCGCGCTGTGGCGGCGCCTGCACCTCGGACGCGGACTCGTCGTTTTTGCGGCGCTGTGCGCGCCCTGGTTCGTGCTCGTGGCCCGCAGCAACGACGAGTTCCTGCATTTCTTCTTCGTTCACGAGCACTTCCAGCGCTTCCTCACCACCACCCACCGGCGCATCGGCGCCTGGTGGTACTTCCTGCCCTACCTCGCGGCGGGCCTGCTGCCCTGGCTGCTGGTCTTCGTGTTCGGGTTGCGCCGGCTGGCCACGGCCGGGCCCCGGGCCGGCAGCGGTTTCTCCTGGCAGCGCTTCGCGCTCGCCTGGTCGGCGTTCGTCCTTGTCTTCTTCAGCGCCTCCGGCTCCAAGCTGCCCTCGTACATACTGCCGATGTTCCCGGCGCTGGCGCTGCTCGTCGGCTTCGTCCTGGTCGCTGCCGATCTGCGCTGGCTCGCGCGCCTCAACGCGGCGCTGACGCTGCTCGCAGCCGTCGGCGCGGCAGCGCTGCTCCTCGTCGACCGGCCGCTGCTGCTCCGCTTCGGCGGCGAAGAGGCGCAGCTCCCCAGCCTGCTCGCGTACCGGACGTGGCTCGTCTGCGCGCTGGCGATCTCGGTCGCCGGCGGCCTCGTCGCCTGGCGCGCGTTCGCCCGCGGCGGCGCCGGCGGGCGGATGCTGGGCATCGTCGCCATCGCCCTCGCCGCGGCGCTGACGTTCCGTGTCGCCGAGACGGGCTTCGACGC
This sequence comes from Casimicrobiaceae bacterium, assembly GCA_035466885.1. Classification (GTDB taxonomy): domain Bacteria; phylum Pseudomonadota; class Gammaproteobacteria; order Burkholderiales; family Casimicrobiaceae; genus CAIWHR01. Next base: position 9,587 of record DATIUK010000333.1, on the reverse strand, counting down.
CTTCCGCGGCACGCGTTCGTCGTACGACCTGCTCGCCCGGGCGCAGGCCGCGCACGGCCCGCTGGCCCCCGACCTGCCCTTTTTCCAGGTGCGCATGTACGACCAGACCGCGCCGTTCTACCTGCGCCGGACGACCACGCTGGTGGACTTCCGCGACGAGCTGGCGCTGGGCATCGACGCCGAGCCGCACAAGGCGCACGCGACGGTCGCGGACTGGCAGTCCGCGTGGTCGGCGCTCGACCAGGGCTATGCACTGATGTCCCCCGCCGAGGCCGCGCGACTCGCCGCCCTCGGCGTGCCCATGCGCGAGCTCGCCCGCGATTCGCGCCGCGTGCTGGTGAGCCGGCGATGACCCTTGCCGCGTTCGCCTTCCTGATGGCCGGCGTGCTGCTCAACGCCGTCGCGCAGCTGCTGCTCAAGGCCGGCACCAACGTGCTGGGCGTGATCACGCTCGACGCCGGCAACTGGACGCAAACGCTCTGGCGCATGGCGACGCAGGGCCACTTCGTGCTCGGCGCCGGCTGCTACGTGCTGAGCCTGTTCGTCTGGATCCTGGGGCTGTCGCGGGTGCCGGTCTCCATCGCCTATCCGCTGCTGTCGGTCGGCTACATCGTCAACGCGGTGGCCGCGCACTACCTCTTCGGCGAGACGGTGACGCTGGCGCGCTGGCTCGGCATCGGCTTCATCGTCGTCGGCGTGTGGCTGGTCGCGCGCAGCTGACCCCCTCGGGAGATCGACCATCGGCACCGCAGCCCCTCTTCCCTTTGCCCGCCCGACGCTCGACGAGGACGCCATCGCCGCCGTCGCCGCGGTCCTGCGCTCCGGCTGGATCACGAGCGGCCCGCAGGTGAAGGCGTTCGAATCGGCGCTGTCCGCCTACCACGGCGGGCGGCCCGCGCGCGTCGTCTCGTCGGCCACCGCGGCGCTGGAGATCGCGCTGCGACTGGTCGGCGTCGGTCCCGGCGACGAGGTGCTGACCCCGGCGCAGACGTTCTTCGCGGCGCCGAACACGATCGCCCGCGTCGGCGCGACGCCGGTGTTCGTCGACGTCGACCTTGCCACGCGCAACATCGACCTCGCCGCCGCGGAGGCGCGGATCACCCCCCGGACCCGGGCGATCATGCCCACGCACTTCGGCGGGCTGCCGGTCGACATGGACGCGCTCTACGCCCTCGCGGCGCGCCGCGGCCTGCGCGTCGTCGAGGACGCCGCGCTCGCCGTCGGCTCGTCGTGGCGCGGGCGCCGGATCGGCAGCTTCGGCGACATCTGCGTGCTCTCGTTCCACCCGAACAAGAACATGACGACGATCGAGGGCGGCGCGCTGATCGTGGCCACCGAGGACGAGGCCCGCGCGATCGAGGTGCTGCGCTTCCACGGCATCGTCCGGCTGCCGGACGGCACCCGCGACGTGACGGTCCCCGGCGGCAAGTTCAACCTGCCCGACGTCAACGCCGCGGTGGGGCTCTCGCAGCTCGCGCGGCTCGACGCCTTCAACGCCCGCCGGCGCGAGCTCGTCGCGCGCTACTTCGCGCGCTTCGCGACCGAACCCGCGTGCCTGCTGCCGCACCGCGGCCACGCCGGTGACGAGGCCGGCCACAGCTGGAACATGTTCGCCCCGCTGCTCCCGCTCGACCGCTTGACCCTCTCGCGCAAGGCGTTCCGCGACGAGCTCGAGGCGCGCGGCATCGGCACAGGTGTATCCTACGAGGCCGCGCACCTCGCGACCGCCTACGCGCCGCTCGGTTACCGCCGCGGCGACCTGCCGAACACCGAGCGCATCGCCGATGAGACGGTGACGTTGCCGTTGTTCCCGACCATGACCGAGGCCGACGTCGATCGCGTGTGCGCGACCTGCGCCGAGGTCATCGGCGCGCACCGCCGCTGACGCCCATGCCTCTCGCGCCCGCACTCTCCGTCGTGATCCCCGTCTACCACGAGGAAGCGGGCCTCGCCGCGCTGTTCGCGCGCCTCTACCCGGCGCTCGACGCGCTGGGGATCGGCTACGAAGTGATCTTCGTCGACGACGGCAGCCGCGACCGCTCGGCGGCGCTGCTGCGCGAGCAGTTCCAGCGCCGCCCCGACGTCACCCGCGTCGTCGTCTTCAACGCCAACTGCGGCCAGCACCCGGCGATCATCGCCGGCTTCGAGCGCTGCCGCGGCGAGCGCGTGGTCACGCTAGACGCCGACCTGCAGAACCGCCCCGAGGACATCGGCCTGCTGCTCGCGGCGATGGACCGCGGCCACGACTACGTCGGCGGCGTGCGCCGCACGCGCGAGGACAGCTGGTGGCGCCGCTGGGGTTCGCGGGCGATGAACCGGCTGCGCGAGAGGATCACGCGCATCAGGATGACCGACCAGGGCTGCATGCTGCGCGCCTACAGCGCCGACATCGTCGCTGCGGTCGCCGCGAGCCGCGAGGTCAGCACCTACATCCCGGCGCTCGCCTACACCTTCGCCGCGCAGCCGACCGAGGTCGAGGTCGGCCACGAGGAGCGCGCCGCGGGAGAGTCGAAGTACTCGCTGTACAAGCTGATCCGGCTCAATTTCGACCTCGTCACCGGGTTCTCGCTGGTGCCGCTGCAGCTGTTCTCGATGTTCGGCATGGCGGTCTCGGCGGTGGCACTCCTCACCTACGTCGGCGTGATCGCGATCCGGATCGCGACGGTGACCGCGGTCGACTGGCACGAGGTCGCCGCCATCTTCTGGGACCGCGACATCCTCGCCTTCTTCCTCGTCGGCATGCTGCTGTTCGGCCTCGGCCTCGTCGGCGAGTACGTCGGCCGCATCTACCAGCAGGTGCGCGCCCGGCCGCGCTACACCGTGCGCGCGGTCCTCGACGCGACGCCGGCGAACGGCCCGACGCCGGCTGCGTCCGCGCCGGCGGAGGTCGGGCGGCCATGACCCGTGCCGTCGTCTTCGCCTACCACAACGTCGGCGTGCGCTGCCTGCGGCTGCTCCTGTCCGAGGGCGTCGACGTACCGCTCGTGGTCACCCATCGCGACGATCCGGGCGAGGCGATCTGGTACGCGTCGGTGGCCGCGACCGCCGCCGAGCACGACGTCGCGGTGCTCGTGCCGGAGGATCCGAACACGGCCGATGTCGTCGCGGCGGTCCGCGCGGCGGCGCCCGACTTCCTGTTCTCGTTCTATTACCGGAAGATGCTGAAGGCTCCGCTGCTGGCACTCGCGCCGCGCGGCGCGCTCAACATGCACGGCTCGCTGCTGCCGCGCTACCGCGGCCGGGCGCCGGTCAACTGGGCGGTGCTGCACGGCGAGAGAGAGACCGGCGCGACGCTGCACTACATGACCGAAAAGCCCGACAACGGCGACATCGTCGGCCAGACCGCGGTGCCGGTCCTGCGCGACGACACCGCGCGCGAGGTGTTCGACAAGGTCACCGTCGCCGCCGAGATGACGCTCGCCGCCGCGCTGCCCGCGCTGGTCGCCGGGACCGCGCCCCGGCGCGCCCAGGATCTCGCCCGGGGCGCCTATTTCGGCGGACGCAAGCCGGCCGACGGCATCATCGACTGGATGCAGCCGGCGCAGAGGATCCACGACCTCGTCCGCGCGGTGGCGCCGCCCTACCCCGGCGCGATGACGACGGTCGGCGGGGTCCGCGCGCGCGTGCTGCGCACCCGCGTCGCCGATCGAGTGGAGTCCCCCACGCTTGCGCCGACGCTGGCGATCGTCGACGGGCGCCTCTTCGCGCACTGCGGCGGCGGCGGCAGCCTGCGCGTGCTCGAACTCGAGCTCGGCGGCCGGCCGGCCGACGCAGCCGCGCTGCGCGAGCGCTTCGGCGCGGCCCCGGTGCCGCTCGGAGGCGCCGCCCGATGCTGACCGCGGCCTCCGTCCCGAACCCGACCGGGCCGCACCCACCCACCCGCGGCAACGCGGCTCCCAGCACACGAAAGCCACCATGCGAAAAGTCCTGATCCTCGGTGTCAACGGCTTCATCGGCCACCACCTGTCGCAACGCATCCTCGCCGACACCGACTGGGACGTCTTCGGCATGGACATGCAGGCCGACCGGATCGCCGACCTCGTGGGCGCGAAGCGCTTCCACTTCTTCGAGGGCGACATCACCATCAACCGCGAGTGGATCGAGTACCACGTCAAGAAGTGCGACGCGGTGCTGCCGCTGGTGGCGATCGCCACGCCGGCGACCTACGTCCGCGAGCCGCTGCGCGTGTTCGAGCTCGACTTCGAGGCCAACCTGCCGATCGTCCGCCACTGCGTGCGCTACCGCAAGCGCATCATCTTCCCGTCGACCTCCGAGGTCTACGGCATGTCGCGCGACGCGGAGTTCGACCCCGAGGCCTCCGAACTCGTCCTCGGCCCGATCAACAAGCCGCGCTGGATCTATTCCTGCGCGAAGCAGCTGATGGACCGCGTGATCCACGCCTACGGGATGCAGGAGGGCCTCGACTACACGCTGTTCCGGCCGTTCAACTGGATCGGCTCGGGGCTCGATTCGATCAATACCGCGAAGGAAGGCAGCTCGCGCGTCATCACCCAGTTCCTCGGCCACATCGTGCGCGGCGAGCCGATCAAGCTCGTCGACGGCGGCACGCAGAAGCGCGCATTCACCTACATCGACGACGGCATCGCGGCGCTGATGAAGATCATCGCCAACGACGGCGGCATCGCCAGCGGCAAGATCTACAACATCGGCAACCCGGCCAACAACTTCTCGGTGCGCGAAATCGCGACCATGATGCTGAACCTCGCGCTCACCTATCCCGAGTACCGCGATTCCGCCGCGCGGGTGAAGATCGTGGAGACGACGTCCGCCGAGTACTACGGCAAGGGTTACCAGGACGTCCAGAACCGCGTGCCCAGGATCGCCAACACCTGCGCCGACCTCGACTGGCGGCCCACGGTGCCGATGGATGAGGCGCTGCGGCGCATCTTCGACGCGTACCGCGGCCAGGTCGCCGAGGCGCGGCAACTGGTCGACTGAGCCCGCTCGGCAGGCTCCCGCGATGCTGCTGGCCCTCAAGGTCGACGTCGACACGCTGCGCGGCACCCGCCTGGGCGTGCCGAACCTGGTCTCGCTGCTGAAGAAGCACGGCGCCGGGGCGACGTTCCTGTGGAGCCTCGGCCCCGACCACACGGGCCGCGCGATCAAGCGCGTGTTCCGGCCCGGGTTCCTGCGCAAGGTCCAGCGCACGTCGGTCGTCAGGCACTACGGCCTGCAGACGCTGCTGTACGGCACGCTGCTGCCCGGCCCGGACATCGGGCGGCGCTGCGCCGATCTCATGCGCTCGGTGCGTGACGACGGCTTCGAGGTCGGCGTCCACACCTGGGACCACATTCGCTGGCAGGACGGCGTCGCCGGCGCCGATGCGGCGTGGACGCGGACCGAGATGACCCGCGCCTGCGAGCGCTTCGCCGAGATCTTCGGCACCGCGCCGCCGGTCCACGGCGCCGCCGGCTGGCAGATGAACGTCGACGCGCTGCGCCTGACGCAGGCGCTCGGCTTCGAGTACTGCTCCGACGGCCGCGGCACCCATCCGCACCTGCCGGTGTGGAACGCCGAGCTCGTCCGCTGCCCGCAGCTGCCGACCACGCTGCCGACGCTCGACGAGCTCGTCGGCCTCGACGGCGTGACCGAGGACAACGTCGCAGCGCACCTGCTCGAGCTCACGCGCGAGCCGTCGGCGTCCGCCCACGTCTACACGCTGCACGCCGAGCTCGAAGGCATGCGCCTTGCGGCCGTGTTCGACCGCCTGTTGACGGGCTGGAAGGCGCAGGGCTACACGCTGGTGGCACTGCGCAGCGTGCTCGAGCGCCTGCAGCCGCTGGCACTGCCGCGCTGCGCCGTCGGGCCCGGCACGGTTCCCGGGCGCAGTGGCACCCTGCTCGTGCAGGGCCCGGAGTTCCTCGGCGACGTCGACCTTGCCGCGGCATGACGCCCGCTTTCGCCAACTGAAGGAGAACAGATGCCCACGACCAAGATTGCCGACTTTTCGCTGCCCGCCACCGGCGGCGGCACGTTCACGCTGTCCGCCCACCAGGGGCGCATCGTCGTGCTCTATTTCTATCCCAAGGACAACACCCCGGGCTGCACGACCGAGGGCGCCGATTTCCGCGACCGGCACGATGCGTTCGTCCGCGCCGGCGCCGTCGTCGCCGGCGTCTCGCGCGACAGCATCCGGTCGCACGAGGGCTTCAAGGCCAAGATGGGCTTCCCGTTCGAGCTCCTGAGCGACGCCGACGAGAAGCTCTGCGCGCAGTTCGGCGTGATCAAGATGAAGAAGATGTACGGCAAGGAGGTCCGCGGCATCGAACGCAGCACCTTCGTCATCGACGGCAAGGGCAGGCTCGCCCGCGAGTGGCGCGGCGTCAAGGTCCCCGGCCACGTCGACGAGGTGCTGGCGTTCGTGCAGACGCTGTAGGCAGGAGGAGCAGCGGGCATGGCCCCGACGTACCCGATCCACGGCAGCATCGACGGCCCCATCGTCATGATCGGCTTCGGCTCGATCGGCCGCGGCACGCTGCCGCTGATCGAGCGCCACTTCCGCTACGATCCGCGCGACGTCCACGTGATCGAGCCCTCGGACGAGCACGCGGTCTTCCTCCTGCAGCGCGGCATCGACCACATCCGGACGGCGCTCACGCGCGAGAACCATCGGGAGATCCTCGGCCGCCTGTTCGCCAAGCGTCGCGGGTTCTGCCTGCACCTGTCCGTCGAGACGGGCTCGCTCGACATCCTGCGGCTTTGCCGCGAGCGCGGCGTCCTCTACATCGACACCGTCGTCGAGCCGTGGCCCGGCTTCTACTTCGAGGTCGGCGGCGATCCGGCGCGGCGCACCAACTACGCGCTGCGCGAGATGGTGCGGGCCGAGAAGCGCGCGCATCCCGGCGGCCCGACGGCGGTCTCCTGCTGTGGCGCGAATCCCGGGATGGTGTCGTGGCTCCTCAAGGAAGCGCTGCTGCGGATCGCCGCCGACACCGGCCCGACGGTTGCGCGCCCGGACTCGCGCGAAGGCTGGGCGCGGCTGATGCGGGACCTCGGCGTCAAGGGCGTGCACGTCGCGGAACGCGACACCCAGTCGGGGCTGATCGCCAAGCCGGTGGGCACGTTCGTGAACACCTGGTCGGTCGACGGCTTCGTCTCGGAGAGCTTCCAGCCGGCGGAGCTCGGCTGGGGCAGCCACGAGCGCTGGTTCCCGCCCAACGGCCACCGGCATGCCGAGGGCTGCCGGGCCGCGATCTACCTCGACACCCCCGGCGCGCTGACGCGCGTGCACACCTGGTGCCCGACCGCCGGCGCGCAGTACGGCTTCCTCGTCACGCACAACGAGGCGCTGTCGATCGCCGACTACTACACGATCGGCGCCGGCGCGAACCCCGAGTACCGGCCGACCTGCCACTACGCGTACCACCCCTGCGACCAGGCGATTCTCAGCCTGCACGAGGCCTTCGGTTCCGGCGTGATCCAGCCGGCCCAGATCGTCCTCGGCGAGAACGAGATCCTGGAAGGCAGCGACGACCTCGGCGTGCTCGTCTACGGGCACGCGAAGAACGCGCTGTGGTACGGCTCGCGACTGTCGATCCAGGAAGCGCGCTCGCTCGCCCCGTTCCAGAACGCGACCGGGCTGCAGGTCACGTCGGGGGTGCTCGCCGGCATGGTCTGGGCGCTGGAGAACCCGCGCGCCGGGATCGTCGAGGCCGACGAGATGGACCACGCGCGCTGCCTCGAGATCCAGCGGCCCTACCTCGGGCGCATCGAGGCGCACTACACCGACTGGACGCCGCTCGCGACGCGCTGGCCGCAGTTCGCCGAGGAGATCGACGAGACCGATCCCTGGCAGTTCCAGAACGTGCTCGCGACCTGACGGCCGCTGCCCGGCCGCGCGCCGGTGCCTTGTGCTTGCAATGTTCCGCCGTTACGATGTGGCGGTGACGGCGGCGACCCGTCGCGAACCCGCCCGATGCCACCGTCGCGCCTCCAAGGAGCCCCATGGTCGAGCGCAAGACCCGCAACTCCCCCTTGACCCTCGTCGCCCGCAAGCCCGCCCGTCCCGCTGCCAGGTCCGGCACGACCGCGCGCCTGCTCCCCGCCAACAAGCTGTTCGTGCTGGACACCAACGTGCTGATGCACGACCCGACCAGCCTGTTCCGCTTCGAGGAGCACGACATCTACCTGCCGATCCTCACCCTGGAGGAGCTGGACAACAACAAGAAGGGCATGACCGAGGTCGCACGCAACGCACGGCAGGTGTCGCGCTTCCTCGACGAACTGGTGAGCGGCGTGCCCAACGGCATCGTCGAGGGCATTCCCCTCGCCGCCAAGTCCGGCGGCGCCGCGTCGGGGCGGCTGTACCTGCAGACCGAGGCGATCACCACGACGCTGCCGCCCTCGCTCGCCAATGGCAAGGCCGACAACCAGATCATCGCCGTGGTCATGCACCTGCAGGCGGCGCATCCCAAGCGCTCGGTCATCCTGGTGTCCAAGGACATCAACATGCGGATCAAGGCGCGCGCGCTGGGAATCGCCGCCGAGGACTACTACAACGACAAGGTGCTCGAGGACACCGAGCTCCTCTACGGCGGCATCCGCGAGCTGCCGGCCGACTTCTGGGACCGGCACGGCAAGGCGATGGAGTCCTGGCAGCAGGGCGGGCACACCTACTACCGGATCCAGGGTCCGCTGGTGCCCTCGCTGCTGGTCAACGAGTTCCTCTACCTCGAGCCGCCGGGTCAGGCGCCGCTGCACGCGATGGTCCGCGAGACCGGCGGACGCAGCGCCGTGATCTCGACGCTCAAGGACTACTCGCACCAGAAGAACAACGTCTGGGGGATCGTCGCGCGCAACCGCGAGCAGAACTTCGCCCTCAACCTGCTGATGAACCCGGAGATCGACTTCGTGTCGCTGCTCGGGCAGGCGGGCACGGGCAAGACGCTGCTCACGCTCGCCGCCGGACTCATGCTGACGCTGGAGTTCAAGGTCTACTCGGAGATCATCATGACCCGGGTGACGGTCCCGGTCGGCGAGGACATCGGCTTCCTGCCGGGCACCGAGGAGGAGAAGATGAACCCGTGGATGGGCGCGCTCGAGGACAACCTCGACGTGCTCAACAAGACCGACGACGACGCCGGCGAGTGGGGCCGCGCCGCGACGCGCGACCTCATCCGCTCGCGGATCAAGGTCAAGAGCCTCAACTTCATGCGCGGCCGCACGTTCATCAACAAGTTCCTGATCATCGACGAGGCGCAGAACCTCACGCCCAAGCAGATGAAGACGCTGATCACCCGCGCCGGGCCCGGCACCAAGGTGATCTGCCTCGGCAACATCGCGCAGATCGACACGCCGTACCTCACCGAAGGCAGCTCGGGGATCACCTACGTCGTCGACCGCTTCAAGGGCTGGCCGCACTCGGGCCACATCACGCTCTCCCGCGGCGAGCGCTCGCGGCTCGCCGATCATGCGGCGGAGATACTCTAGCCGGGCAAGACCCTGCGCTGGTCGCCCGCCTGCCTCTGCCACGGAGGAGTCGTAAAGGCGCCGTCCCAACCACGCGCATGAGCCGAGTCGCGCGCAACGCACTTCCTTTGCCCCTCCAACCCTACGGATCATCGATT
>DATIUK010000332.1:0-4180 GCA_035466885.1 Casimicrobiaceae bacterium | reverse complement strand
CCGCGATGGCGGAACGCGCGAAGGCCAAGGGCGTCACGCTGCCCGAGCCGCGCGGCAACGCCTGCGAACGGATGCAGGCCCGCGGCCGCTTCGGCTGATCGCTTCGCCGGACCCCCTCCTCCTTCGTCCGGCCCGCCGCCGGGGTGCGTCGCGATCGCGGCGCGCCCCGGTTTTTCCTGCGGTCGATCAGTAGCGCGCGCTGCCCGGCGTGCGCGGGAACGGGATCACGTCGCGGACGTTGGCGAGGCCGGTCGCGTAGGCGAGCGTCCGCTCGAAGCCGAGGCCGAAGCCCGCGTGCGGCACGGTGCCGTAGCGGCGCAGGTCGCGGTACCAGCCGTAGTGGTCGCGGTCGAGCTTCGACGCCGCCATCCGCGCGTCGAGCACGTCGAGCCGCTCCTCGCGCTGGCTGCCGCCGATGATCTCGCCGATGCCCGGCGCCAGCACGTCCATCGCGGCGACGGTGCGGCCATCGTCGTTCATGCGCATGTAGAACGCCTTGATCTCCTTCGGGTAGTTCATCAGGATCACCGGCCGCCGGGCGTGCGTCTCGGCGAGGTAGCGCTCGTGCTCGGACTGCAGGTCCATTCCCCAGGTCACCGGGAAATCGAACTTCTGCTTCGCGCCCTGCAGCACCCGGATCGCCTCGCTGTAGTCCATGCGCACGAACTCGGACTCGACAATGCCGGTGAGCTTGGCGACCAACCCCTTCTCGATCCGCTCGTCGAAGAACGCCATGTCGTCGGGCCGGCGCTCGAGCAGCGTGCGGAAGATGTGCTTCAGCATCGCCTCGGCGAGGTCGGCGTCGGCGGAGAGGTCGGCGAACGCGATCTCCGGCTCGACCATCCAGAACTCGGCCAGGTGCCGGCTGGTGTTCGAGTTCTCGGCGCGGAACGTCGGCCCGAAGGTGTAGACCTTCGACAGCGCCATACAGTAGGTCTCGACGTTCAACTGCCCCGACACGGTGAGGAAGGTCTCGCGGCCGAAGAAGTCCTGCGCGAAGTCGACCTTGCCGTCGGGCGTGCGCGGCAGGTTGGCAAGGTCGAGCGTCGAAACGCGAAAGAGCTCGCCGGCCCCCTCGGCGTCGGACGCGGTGATGATCGGCGTATTGACCCAGACGAAGCCGCGCTGGTCGAAGAAACCGTGGATTGCCTGCGCGATGGTGTGCCGGACCCGGGTCGCGGCGCCGATGACGTTGGTGCGCGGGCGCAGGTGGACGACCTCGCGCAGGTACTCGAGGGTGTGCGGCTTGGGCTGGATCGGGTAGGTGTCCGGGTCGTCGACCCAGCCGACGACGCGGATCGCGTCGGCCTGCATCTCGTAGGGCTGACCCTTGGCCGGCGACGGCACGATCCGGCCGGTCGCCTCGACGGCGCAGCCGGCGGTGAGGTGCGCGACCTCGCTCGCGTAGTTGGGCAGCGTGTTGGGCGCCACGACCTGCACCGGATGGAACCCGGAGCCGTCGGAGACGTTGACGAAGGAGATGCCGGCCTTGGAGTCGCGGCGGGTGCGGACCCAGCCCCGGACGGTGACCGCGGCGTCGGCGGGAGCGCGGCCGGCGAGGACGTCGGCGCAGGAAAGGGAAGTCATCGGCAGGAAACCTCGTGAGTGACCGTGATCGTCGCCACGAACGCCGGCCGCCGGGTCAGGCTGCGGGCGTGGCGGCACTGCGAACGTGAGGGTGCGGCTTCTCGCGCACCCGCCGCAATTCTAACCGCGCGCCGCGGGTGCCGCTCCGCCCACCGGGGAAAAGTGTGCGCCGCCGCGAACGGACCGCCCGGCACCGTCGATCAGCGCGAGCCCAGCAGCAGCGGCGCGATGATGAACCAGGTGATGCCGGTGATGAGCAGGATCCCCGAGAGGTTGAGCCAGAGCCCGGCCTTCATCATCTGCGGCATCCGCACGAGCCCGGTGCCGAAGACGATGGCGTTGGGCGGAGTGCCCACCGGCATCATGAACGCGCAGCTCGCGGCGATCGTCGTCGGCAGCAACAGCAGCGCGGGCGGCACACCGAGCACCGGCGCCAGCGCGGCGAGGATCGGCAGCATCGTCGCGACCTGCGCAGTGTTCGAGGTGAGCTCGGACATGAACACCATCAGCGCGATCACCGTCACGATGACGGCCAGCAGCGGCCAGCCCGAGAAGCCGCGCGCCAGGCTGCCGATGTACTGCGCAACACCGTTGGCCTCGGTCGCCGCGGCGAGTGCCAGGCCTCCGCCGAAGAGGATCAGCACCCCCCAGGGCAGCTTGACCGCGGTCGCCCAGTCGATCACCTTCTCTCCCTTGGCGCGATCGACCGGGATCAGGAACAGCGCCAGCGCCGCCGCCACCGCGATCCCGGCGTCGGAGAGCTTCGCGAAGGGCGCCACGCCGGCGATCGACAGCCCGGAGACGAGCGGCCGGAACACCCAGAAGAACACGGCGAACGCGAACACGACCAGCGTCGCCTTCTCGCCGCGGTTGAGCGGCCCGAGCTTCGCCCGCTCGCCGCGTATCCAGGCACGCCCGCCCTCGATCTCGCGCAGCCGGGTCGGAAACAGCACCCGCGTGTTGAGGAACCACGCGAGCGGCAGGAACAGCAGCATCGTCGGCATGCCGACCAGCATCCACTTGGCGAAGGACACCTCGACGCCGTAGGTCTGCTCGTAGAAGCGGACGAAGATCCCGTTCGGCGGCGACCCGATGATCGTCCCCAGGCCGCCGATCGACGACGCGTAGGCGACGCCCAGCAGCAGCGACAGCGCGAGGTTGCGCACGTCGACGTCGCCCTGCGGGATGCCGCCGTGCTCGGCGAGCGTCCGGCCGGTCCGGCGCAGGAGCACGAGGTCGATGACCGACAGCGCGATCGGCACCATCATCGCCGCCGTCGCCGTGTTCGACACCCACATGCTGAGGAACGCCGTCGCACCCATGATCCCGGCGACGATCGCGCCGGTCCGCGCCCCGACCAGGTGCAGGGTCAGGAACGCGATGCGGCGGTCGAGGCCCCAGCGCTGGATCGCCATCGCCAGCACGAAACCGCCGAGAAAGAGATAGATCACGTCGGCGCCGTAGCTCGCCGTCGTCGCGGCCAGCGACATCACGCCCAGCAGCGGAAACGCGACGATCGGCAGCAGCGACGTGACCTCGATCTCGGTGGCCTCGGTCATCCACCAGGTCGCCATCCAGACCATCATCGCGAACGTGGCGCGCGCGGCGTGGGCGAGGGGCACGACCTTGCCGGCCGCGTCGACGTAGGTTCCAGGAAGCCACAGGTACAGCGCCAGCGCCAGCAACGGGCCGGCGACGAGTCCGATGCGTCCGACCTTCTGCTGCAGCGTCATGGACACCCCCTTCTCTGCCGACCCGACAGCGCGCGCCGCCCGACGAACAAAGCCCGCCCCGGGCGACCCCGCGGGCGGGCTTCTTCGCAAGGCCGCCGGTCACGCCGGCGATGCCCGCGTCAACTCACGATCGCGAGCCAGGGCAGCCCGACCACCAGGAACACGACGATGAAGATCACGCCGAAGATCGCGCCCAGCCGCCAGTAGTCGGCGGCGGGCAGGTACCCGGAGCCGTAATAGACCGGCGACGGGCCGGTCGCGTACGGCGTCAGCACGCCCATGATCCCGAGCGTGAGGCAGAGCAGCAGCGCGAACTGCGGCATGTTGAGGCCGGGGATCGTCGAGCCGACGGCGAGCATCACCGGCAGCAGCGCCGTGACGTGGGCGGTGATGCTGGCGAAGAGGTAATGCGTGAAGTAGAACACCAGCACCAGCACGACCATCGCGGTGAACGGCGAGAAGCCGCCCATGTGTCCGGCGACCGCTTCGGCGAACCACTTGACGAAGCCGACCCGGTTGAGGCCGTCGGCCAGCGCGACCAGCGTCGCGAACCACGCCAGCGTGTTCCACGCCGCCGAGTTCTTGACGATGTCGTCCCAGGTGACGACCTTGGTGATCAGCATCAGCGAAATGACCACCAGCGCAACCGTCGTCGCGTTGATGTAGTCGCCGCCGAAGATCCACAGCAGCAGCGCGATGCCGACGAGGATCGCCAGCGTGACCTCGCGGTTGCTGATGCCGCCCATCTTCGTGAGCTCGCCGGCCGCCCAGGCGGGAACCTCGTTGCCCTCCTTGACTTCGGGCGGGTACAGCCAGTAGGTGATGAGCGGCACGAGGATCAACAGCAGGATGCCGACCGG
>DATIUK010000331.1:0-4663 GCA_035466885.1 Casimicrobiaceae bacterium | reverse complement strand
AGCCGCGGCGTCGTGCGATTGAAGCCGAAGCGCGCTTCGATGCCGAAGGTCCGGTGCCAGGAAAACGGCAGGCCGAGCACGCCGCTGACCAGCGCCAGCGCGACGACGAGCGCCAAGTCCTGCCCCAGCGGGCCCCAGTCGAACGCGCCGGTCAGCGCCACCAGCGCGGCGATCCCGCCGCCCAGCGTCAGCGCCAGCAGCACGCCAGCCTCGAACAGCGTCTCGACGACGCCGAACCGGGTCCGCGCGACCGTGTAGTCGGCGGCGCGTTGATGCGCGGGCAGTTCGATCCGGTCGGCGAAGGCTGCGGGCACGCGATCGCGGTGCGCGGCGACGTGCCGGACGTGCCGGCGCGCGAGCCAGAGCTGCAGCGTGAGCGAGAGTGCGAGGGCGGCGACGAACGCCGCGGTGAACAGGGCAGGGGTCACGGGGTTCCTGGTGCGCGGCGGGGCTAACGCGCGCGATGTGGGACAATGTGCGTCCGATTCTACGCGAATTCAACATGCCCCAAGACGACAGCCGGCTGATCTGGATCGACCTCGAGATGACGGGCCTGAAGCCGGACAGCGACCGCATCATCGAGGTCGCGCTGGTCGTCACCGACAGCGAGCTCGCCACCGTCGCCGAGGCGCCGGTCTGGGCCGTGCACCAGGACGACGCCGTGCTCGACGCGATGGACGCGTGGAACAAGGGCACGCACGGCAAGTCCGGGCTCATCGACCGCGTTCGCGCCTCGACGCTCACCGAGGCCGACGTCGAGCGCGCGGCGCTCGCGTTTCTCGCCGAGCACGTGCCGGCGAAGGCCTCGCCGATGTGCGGCAACTCGATCTGCCAGGATCGCCGCTTCCTCGCCCGCTCGATGCCGGCGCTCGAGGACTGGTTCCACTACCGCAATCTCGACGTCTCGACGCTGAAGGAGCTCTGCCGCCGCTGGAAGCCCGAGTTGATGAAGGGCGTTCCGAAGGAAGGCAAGCACGAGGCGCTGGCCGACGTCTACGAGTCGATCGCCGAGATGAAGTACTACGCCGAGCACTTCATCCGCCGCTGAGAGTCGGCCCCGCGCCCCTCGCGCGGTCAGCGCAGCGACAGCGCGGCGGAGCGGCTTTTCGCATCGAGCTGGGCGAGAGACACGAACTCGGCGACCGCGCGCCGGACCTCGGACATGCCGGTGCCGCCGAAGTTGCTGTGGCTGCCGCCTTCGATCAGCAGCAGGCGCTTGGGCGCGGGGGCCGCCGCGTACAGGCGCTCGCTCATCGTCGACGGCACGACGCTGTCGGCGGTGCCGTGGATGAACAGCGACGGCATCGACAGCGATCGGGCGCGGTCGAGCGCGTCGAAGCGCTGGGTGAGGAGCGCGCCAACCGGCAGGTTGCGATCGGCGACCATGTCCGGCAGCGAGGTGAACCCGGCCTCGGCGATGACGCCCGCGGCGTCGCGCTCGCCGGCGGCGAGGTCGAGCGCCACGGCGGCGCCCAGCGAGTGGCCGTAGATGAAGCGCATCGCCTTCTGCGGCTCGCGCCGCCGAACCTCGGCCCACGCGGCCCGGGCGTCCGCCTGGATTGCCTGCTCGGAGGGCAGGTCGCCGTCGCTGCGGCCGAAGCCGCGATAGTCGACGGCGAGGACGTTGAACCCGAGGTCGTGCCAGCGGGCAATGCGAAAGAGGTTGTTGCCGAGGCTCCAGCGCACGCCGTGCAGATAGAGGAGCGTCGGCGCCCCGGGCCGCGCCGCCGGCAGCCACCAGCCGTGGACGCGCTCGTCGCCCGCCCCGTCCTGTCGCGCGACGACGAGCCACAACTCCTCGTGGGCGAGGCCGAGGTCGGCGGGCGAGCGTACGTAGTCGCGGACCGGCCGGAACACGAGCTCGCGTTCCTTGGTCTCGAGGTAGGCGCAGCCGGCGCCGGCGAGCGCGGCGACGGCGACGACGGCGAGGACGAGCGAACGCAGCAAACGGGGCATGGGCAAGGGATCGGGTGGGGAAGGGCGCCGGCGGGCCCGCAGGAGATCCGGGCGATGGTGCCGCGACTCCGATGGACAGTGCCGCCGGGGAAAGGTTTCCCGCGGGCCGGACACTCCCGCATAATCGGGCCATGAAATTCTGCAGCCACTGCGGCAGCGATCGCATCGAGTTGCGCGTCCCCGACGGCGACAACCTGCCCCGCCACGTCTGCGCCGGGTGCGGGACGATCCACTACCGCAACCCGAAGATCGTCGTCGGCTGCCTGCCCGAGTGGGAGGATCGGGTGCTGCTCTGCCGCCGGGCGATCGAACCCCGGCACGGGCTGTGGACGCTGCCCGCCGGCTTCCTCGAGCACGGCGAGACGGTCGCCGCGGGCGCGCTGCGCGAGACGCTGGAGGAGGCCAATGCCCGCGTCCACCTGGACGAGCTCTACTCCGTCATCAGCCTCGCCCAGATCGGTCAGGTGTACATGATGTTCCGCTCCCGCCTCGCGGACCTCGATTTCGGGCCGGGACCGGAGAGTCTCGAGGTGCGGCTGTTTCGCGAGGAGGAAATCCCGTGGGAGGACCTCGCGTTCCGCACCATCGCGCGGACGCTGCGCAACTACTTCGTCGACCGCAGGCTGGGGAGCTTTCCGTTGCGGATGAGCGCGCTGGAACGCAAGCCGCCCCGGTGGACCGGAACTACAGCGCGTCCATCACCTTGAGGAGACGCTCGCGCACCTCGGTGGCGAGGGGCAGGATCTCGGCGCGGCCGATCAGTCCGAACAGGGGCTGCGGGTCCATGAACTCGACGTGCACGCGCCCAGCGGCGTCCTGCCGGACGACGACGTTGCAGGGCATCAGGAGCCCGATCGACGCCTCGGCCGCCAGCGCCTTCGCCGCGAACGGCGGATTGCAGGCGCCGAGGATCCGGTAGGGCGGCAGATCGAGGTCGAGTTTCTTCTTCATCGTCGCCGCGACGTCGATGTCCGACAGCACGCCGAAGCCCTGCTTGGCGAGTTCCTCGGTGGCGCGGGCGAGCGCCTGGTCGAAGGGCAGTGCCACTTCCTTGCCGAAGCCGTAGCCGTTCTGCATGGTTTTATCCGGGTCGGGTGGGGTGATGCCCAATTATCCCCCCTCGGACGCCGGACACGTCGCGCGGGCTTGCCGTGGCAGCTGCTCGTCCGTGTCACGCGTGAATGTCGCGCGCGTTACAATATTAGATTGACCGTGTGGTATCCGAACCGCTCCGTCGCGCAGGCGCGGGGGACGCCTTCCACGCCGCGACCCGGACCCGCCGATGAAGAGCATCGCCGATCTGCGCAAGAACTACGAGCGGGCTGAACTCGACGAGCAGTCGGCGGCGAGCGTGCCGCTGCAGCAGTTCGACCGGTGGCTCACGGAGGCGATCGACGCGAAGCTTCCCGAGCCCAATGCGATGACGCTGGCGACCGTGGACGCGAGCGGCCGCCCGTCGGCGCGGATCGTACTCATCAAGGACTACGACGCGCGCGGTTTCGTCTGGTACACGAACTACCGCAGCCGCAAGGGCCGCGAGCTCGCAGTCAACCCGCACGCTGCGCTGCTGTTCCACTGGGTCGAACTCGAGCGCCAGGTGCGAATCGAAGGCACGGTGAGCCAGGTGAGCGCAGAGGAGTCCGACGCGTACTACGCGAGCCGGCCGCTCGACTCGCGGCTCGGCGCCTGGGCGTCGCCGCAGAGCGAGGTGATCGGCTCGCGTGCCGAGCTGGTCGCGAGCGCGGCGCGGTACGGCGCGCAGTTCCTGCTGCATCCGCCGCGCCCGGCCCACTGGGGCGGCTATCGCCTGGCACCCGACTGCATCGAATTCTGGCAGGGTCGCCGCAGCCGCCTGCACGACCGGCTGCGCTACGTCCGCGAGGGCGACGGCTGGCGCCGCGAGCGGCTGGCGCCGTAGCGCCGCGGCCGCGCGATTCGTCCGTAGCGCCCGGAGGCCCGGTCAGCCGACGACGGTCACCCCGGCCGCGGCGAGCGCCGCGTGCAGCGCAGCGACATGCTCGTGGCCGGTGGTCTCGACCACGCAGACCACGCGCACCGCCGAGAGGTCCGGTCCCGAGAACGCGCGGTCGTGGATGATCTCCTTGATCGACGCGCCGGTCGACGCGATCACTTCGGACAGGCGCGCGAGCCCGCCGGGCCGGTCGGCGATCGAGACCGTGAAGCGGCACAGCCGGCCGTCGGTGACGAGGCCCACCTCGATGACGCGGCCCAGCATCGTCGAGTCGATGTTGCCGCCGCACAGCGCCAGCACGACGTTGCTGCCCTTGAGGTGGTCGAGCTTGCCGCCGAGGAACGCCGCCAGCGGCGTGGCGCCCGCCCCCTCGACCACGCTCTTCTCGAGCTCGACCAGGCGCAGGATGGCGAGCGCGATCGACGCCTCGTCGACGGTGACCGCGCGGTCGACCACGTGCCGGACGATCGCGTAGGGCAGCGTGCCCAGCTGCGATACGGCGAGGCCGTCGGCCAGCGTCGGCGCGAGCGTCACCGGCACCGGGCCGCCGTGCGCCAGCGCCCCCGCGAGGCAGGCGGCGCGCTCGGGCTCGACGCCGATGACCTCGACCGCCGGGGCGCGCGCCTTCATCACCGTGCCGACGCCCGCGATGAGCCCGCCGCCGCCGACCGGAACGACCACGGCGTCGAGCTGCGGCGCCTGGTCGAGGATTTCCAGCGCCATCGTCCCCTGGCC
>DATIUK010000330.1:0-11336 GCA_035466885.1 Casimicrobiaceae bacterium | reverse complement strand
GGCATCGGCGCGCCGCAGCAGAGCCAGCGCGACCAGGCTCAGGGCGACGGTTGCCGCGAGGCCGAGCGCGCCCTGGGCGCGCGGCCAGCGCCGCTCGACGACGAGCAGCGCCGC
The DNA here is from genome assembly GCA_035466885.1 of Casimicrobiaceae bacterium. Lineage (GTDB taxonomy): Bacteria > Pseudomonadota > Gammaproteobacteria > Burkholderiales > Casimicrobiaceae > CAIWHR01. The sequence goes on along the minus strand of DATIUK010000330.1, from coordinate 11,222 downwards.
GCCGGCGGCGAGCGGCAGCACGATCGGCAGGACCAGGAGGTGCGCGCCGGGGCCGGTCATCGCCGCGCTCCGCCCGGCGCCGCGTCGTCCGGCGCCGGCTCTCCCAGGTCGATCGCCGGCGTCTCGTCGCTGGGCTCCGCGTCGCAGAGGTCGCTGCCGTTGACGAAGCGCGCCTTCAGCGCCAGCGCGAGCAGCAACGCCGTCATCGCAAAGCTGATGACGATCGCCGTCAGCACCAGCGCCTCCGGCAGCGGGTCGGCGTAGTGCGCGAGCGTCAATGGCACCCCTTCGCGGATGACCGGCGGCGCACCGAATGCGACGCGCCCCATCACGAAGATGAACAGGTTCACCGCGTAGGAGAGCAGCGTGAGCCCCAGCGGCACGTCGAAGGTCCGCGCCCGCAGCAGCAGCCAGACGCCGGTGGCGGTGAGCACGCCGATCCCCGAGGCGAGCAGCCAGGCGATCATGGCGTCACTGCCGGCTTCGTCGCGCCGGCCGGCGGATCGGCGAGTAGACCCGGCACCAGCAGTGCAAGCAGCGCCGCCCCTGCGACAGTGACGAACACCCCGAGGTCGTACAGCGCCGCGGTCGCGAGGGGAACCTCGCCGACCAGCGGCAGCGCCGGGTGCGCGTGGCTGCTGGTGAGGAACGGATACCCGAACCACCAGCTTCCGGCGCCGGTCGCACACGCGACCAGCAATCCCGCACCGATCACCGCCGGGTAGACGTTGGCCATCGGGCCGCCCATGACGATCGGTCCGGCGATCCGGGTGACGACGATCGCCGCGGCGAACACCAGCCCGGCGGCAAAACCGCCGCCGGGGAGGTTGTGCCCGCGCAGGAACAGCCAGATGGCGACCATCGCCGCCAGCGGCAGCAGCGTGCGCGCGACCACGCCGACCAGCAGTGGGTTCCAGTCCGGCGTCGGGACGTCGGGCAGCAGACCCGCCGGCACCTTGAAGCGGCCGAGCAGCGCCTTGACGATCAGCGCCGCGATGCCGAGCACGGCGATCTCGCCCAGTGTGTCGAAGCCGCGGAAATCGACGATGATCACGTTCACCACGTTGGTGCCGCCGCCCTCGGGGACGGATCGCGCGAGGTAGTACGGCGAGATCGACGTCAGTGGCCGCGTGAGCACCGCGTAGACGATGCCGGTGACGCCGAGTCCGGTGGCGACGGCGAGGCCGGCGTCGCGCAGACGGCGCCAGCGCGACGGCTCCGCCGGCGCCGTCTGCGGCAGGAAGTGGAGCACGACCATCATCAGCACCACGGTGACGACCTCGACCAGGAGCTGGGTGAGCGCCAGGTCCGGGGCCGACAGCAGCACGAAGACGAGGCTCACCATCAGGCCGGTGACGCCGACGAAGATCAGTGCGGTGAACCGCTGCCGGTACGCGACCGTGGCGGCAATCGCGGCGGTGATGGCCAGCGTCCAGATGACGACGGCGATCTCGGCCAGCGCGGCATCGTCGGGGACGGCCATCGGCACCCGCACGGGCGGCGCCGCGGACGGCGACGCGATCCAGGGCCAGGCGCCGGCGACGAGCACGGCGACGGTGAGCCACTCCAGCATCCGCGGCAGGCTGCCGTAGGGCAGCGCCCGCGCAAGCGCATCGGCGCCGCGCTGCAGGGTGCCCATCAGCGCGTCGAAGGCGTGCTTGCCGCTCACCGGCAGCCGCGTCACCGAGTGCAGGTTGATCCAGCGCTGCAGGCCGAAGTAGAGCGCCGTGCCGCCGGCGACGGCGACCACGCTCATCAGCAGCGGCGCGTTCAACCCGTGCCAGAGGGCAAGGCTGTACTCGGGCAGCGGCCCGTGCAGCGCGCCGCGTGCGGCCACGGCGAGCAGCGGGCCGATCGTCACCGCCGGCAGCACGCCGACCAGGATGCAGGCGACGACCAGCACCTCCACCGGCGCACGCATCCAGCGCGGCGGCTCGTGCGGCGTCCTCGGCAGGTCGACGGGCTCGCCGTTGAAGAACACGTCGTGGATGAAGCGCAGGCTGTAGGCGACGCTGAACACGGCGGCCAGCGTCGCGACCGCAGGGACCAGCCACTCGATCGCGCGGTGGGCGTCGATGAACAGCGTCTCGGCGAAGAACATCTCCTTCGACAGGAACCCGTTCAAGAGCGGCACCCCGGCCATCGCCGCGCTGGCGACGATCGCCAGCGCCCCGGTGATCGGCATCGACTTCCACAGCCCGTTCAGCCGGCGCATGTCGCGGCTCCCGGTCTCGTGGTCGATGATCCCGGCGGCCATGAACAGCGACGCCTTGAACGTCGCGTGGTTGAAGATGTGGAACACGCCGGCGACGACCGCCAGCGGCGAGTCGAGCCCGAACAGCAGCGTGATGAGGCCGAGGTGGCTGATCGTCGAATAGGCGAGCAGGCCTTTCAAGTCCTGCTGGAAGAGCGCGACGATCGCGCCCAGCGCCAGCGTGACCAGCCCGGTCGTGCCGACGATGTAGAACCACGCCTCGCTCGACCCCAGCGCCGGGTACAGCCGGGCGAGCAGGAACACGCCGGCCTTCACCATCGTCGCCGAGTGCAGGTAGGCCGATACCGGCGTCGGTGCCGCCATCGCGTGCGGCAGCCAGAAGTGGAACGGGAACTGCGCCGACTTGGTGAAAGCGCCCAGCAGCACCAGCACCAGCGCGGGCACGTACCACGGGTGCGCGCGGATGACCCCGCCGGAGTCGAGCACCCGGTCGAGGTCGTAACTGCCGACGATGTGGCCGATCAGCAGCACGCCGGCGAGCAGGCACAGCCCGCCTCCCCCGGTGATCGCCAGCGCCATCCGGGCGCCCTGCCGCGCGTCGGCGCGATGCTTCCAGAAGCCGATCAGCAGGAACGACGTGATGCTGGTGAGTTCCCAGAAAATTACCAGCACGATCAGGTTGCCGGCGATGACGACGCCCAGCATCGCCCCCATGAACGCGAGCAGCGTCGCGAAAAAGCGTCCCGGCGGGTCCGCGGGCGACAGGTAATAGGCGCCGTACAGCACGACCAGTGCACCGATCGCCGAGACCAGCAGCGCGAACGCGAACGCGAGACCGTCCATGCGCAGGCCGAAGTCGATGCCGGGCAGCCAGGGCAGCGCGGCGCGCGGAACGCGGCCGGCCAGGACGTCGGGAGCGAGTGCGGCGACGAGGGCGCAGCAGGCGAGTGCCGCGACGCCCGCGATCCACGCCGCAGCCCGCGGCCGGCGCGCACCGGCCCCCGCCGCCAGCACCGACGCGATCAGGGGAACGAGCAGCAGCGCGTAGAGCATGGCGGCAGGTTGCTACCGGTCAGGGATCGGCCTTGCGCCCGCTGCGACCCGGGGCGCGCACCTCGCGGTGCAGGCCGACGGCGAGCGTGATCACCGTCAACGGCACTACGAACCAGAGCATCGTCGCCGAGAGCAGCGGCAGGTTTTCGTAGTGCTGCGCCGACAGCACCAGGTACGCCGTGTAGGCCGCGTAGTAGAGGAGGAACACGCCCCCCTCCCAGCGCGCGATCTGCCGTCCGGTGAAGAACACCGGGAAGCAGGCGATGGCCACCGCGGTCATCACCGGGAGGTCGAAGGCAAGCACCGACGGCGCGACCGCGAGCGGCTCGGGCGCGACCAGGCTCGATGCACCGAGCACCGCGAGAATGTTGAACGTGTTGCTGCCGACGACGTTGCCGATCGCGATGTCGCGCTCGCCGCGCACCGTGGCCATGATCGACGTCGCGACCTCCGGCAGCGACGTGCCGGCGGCCACGATGGTGAGGCCGACGACCAGCTCGGAGACACCCAGCGCGCGCGCGAACGCGACCGCCGCGTCGACCAGCAGGTTCGATCCCAGCACCAGCATCGCGAGGCCGGCGAACACCAGCAGCACCTGGATCCCCCAGTGCTGGTCCCAGCCGTCCTTGGGCGCGAACTCGTCCGTGTACTCGTCCTTGGTCGCCTTCGTCTCGCGCCGCGACTGCACGACCAGGAACGCCGTGTAGGCGACGATCAGCGCGAACAGCAGCGCGCCGTCGAGGCCGCCGAGGCCGCCGTCCAGGGCCAGCGCCCAGAGCAGCAGCGACGCGCCGATCATCACCGGCACCTCCTGGCGGATCAGCTGCGCGTTGACGACCAGCGGCGCGATCAGCGCCGAGACGCCGAGGATGAACAGCACGTTGAAGATGTTGCTGCCGACGACGTTGCCGATGGCGATGTCGACCTGGCCGGTCTGCGCCGACTGCACGGAGACCGCCATCTCCGGCGCGCTGGTGCCGAAGGCGACGATCGTGAGTCCGACGACCAGCGGCGACACGCCGAAGGAAATGGCGATCCGCGAGGCTCCGCGGACGAGGGACTCGGCACCGACGACGAGCAGGACGAGACCGAGGAAGAACCAGGCGAACTGTACGAACATGATGGTGACGATCAGGAAGGCCGCGCACGCTCGCCGCCCGGCACCCGCCCGCCGTCGGCGGCTGGTAACGCAGGCGTGGCGGTGACGGACCGGGTGTGGGGCGTCCTGGGGTTCAACCGACGAGCACGATGTGGACGCGGAACGGGCCGTGCGCGCCGAGCACGATCGTCTGCTCGATGTCGCCGGTGCGCGACGGCCCGGAGATCATGTGCACCGCGCGCGGCACCGCGCCGCGCTCCTGCCGGATCAGCGCGAACGCATCCTCCATGCCGGCGACGATGCGCTCCGCCCGCAGCACGGCGACGTGGGTGTCGGGCAGCAGCGTCGTCGCCGTCGGCGAATCGGGCCCGGACAGCACGACCAGCGTTCCCGTCTCGGCGATCGCACAGTAGCAGCCCGTGATGCCCAGCCGATCGTCGCCCTCGGTGGGCCGCGCTTCGATCGCGAGGCCGGCGCCGGCCCAGTCGAGGCCGGCGAACTCCGGCCAGCAGACGCCGGCGCGCGACTGCTGCGCCGCCAGCGCCGGCGGCAACTGCAGTGCGCCGAGGTAGCGCGCGACGACCTGCGGCAGCGCGGCGACGTCGGCGACCCGCTCGGCGGTGCTCGCCATGTGGCCGGCGCGCAGCATGAAGCGCTCGACGAGGTCACCGTCGATTCGGGGCCGGGGACCCTCCGCCCGGGCGGCGACGTAAATCTCGGCGGCGGCGCGGGCGGCACTGCGGTCGCCGGTCTTGCCCAGCGCCGTGCGCACGCGCGCGAGCGTCGCGTCGCGCGCCGCGCGGTTGTCGTCGAGGAGGTTCGCCATGGTCGGTCCTATTTCAAGTGGCTACGCACGAAGCGGTCGAGGCGGCCGATGCCTTCGCGGATCGCGTCCGCGGATGCCGCGTACGAAAACCGGATGTGCTGGCCGTCGCCGGGAACGCGACGGCCGAAGTGGATGTCGGCGAGCACCGCCACGCCGGCCTCGTTCAGCAGGCGCTTCCTCAGCGCCTCGGAGTCGGTGCAGCCGGTGATGCGGCAGGCCTCGGTGACGTTGGGCCAGGCGTAGAATGCGCCGCCCGGCAGCTTGCAGCTGATCCCGGGCACCGCGTTCAGCAGGCCGACGATCAGGTCGCGCCGCGCGAGGAAGCTTGCGCGCATCGCGTCGGCGGCGTCCTGCGGACCGGTGATCGCCTCGACCGCCGCCCATTGGGAGATCTGCGAAGCGCAGGAGTCGGTGTTGGTGACCCAGCGGGTGAAGACCGGCGCCAGCGCACGATTGGCGACGAAGCCGATCCGCCAGCCGGTCATCGCCCAGGTCTTGGACGCGCCGTCGCAGATCACGGTGCGCTCCAGCATCCCGGGGCGCGCGGCCAGCGACTCGAAGGCACCCGCATAGCCCAGCCGCGAGTAGACCTCGTCGGTGAACACCCAGACCTGCGGGTGGCGTTCGAGGATCGCGGCGATGGAGTCGAGGTCCGCGCCGCGCAGCATCCCGCCGGTCGGATTGTGCGGCGTGTTGAGGATGACGAGCCGCGTCTGGGGCGTGATCTTGGCCTCCAGCTCGGCGGGATCGAAGGCGAAGTCGCGCGCCTCGCGCAGGTACAGCGGCACCGGCACCGCCCCGTTGGCGACGATCTGCGACTCGTAGATCGGGAACCCGGGCACCGGATAGATGACCTCGTCGCCGGCGCCGTAATCGGTGACCGACGCGATCGTGTAGGCGATGAACGGCTTCGCGCCCGCGCCGACGACGACGTCGTCGGGCGTGAAGCTGAGGCCGCGCCGCGCGCCCATGTCGGCGGCGACCGCGGCGCGGAGCTCGTCGATGCCGGCCGACGGCGTGTACCCGTGGCGCCCGGCGCGGATCGCGGAGATCCCGGCCTCCTGCACGTTCGGCGGCGTGGGGAAGTCCGGCTGGCCGATGCAGAAGGAGACGATGTCGCGCCCGGCCCGGGCGAGCGCGTTGACTTCGGCCAGGACGACGAATGCGTTCTCGGTGCCGAGCGACTCGGCGCGGCGGGAGAGCCGCGGCACCGGGTGCGCCGCGTCGCGGGAGTGGCTCATCGCGCCCTCCGCTCGCGATAGAGCTCGCGGAACGTGCGCCCCGCCGGCGCGGCGAGGTCGCGGCCGTCGGTCCAGCCGGCGCCGACGGGCAGCCGGTGGATGCGGCCGTCGCGGCCGGCGATCATCTTCATCACCCGGACGCCGATCTTCGTTCCCAGCGCATAGAGTCCCGGCCTCTTGGCGACGAACGCCCAGGCCTTGAGCGCCGCGCGCTCGCTCCACGGCCGCAGGCCGCGGGAGAACGCCTGCTCCCGAAGCTTGCGCTGCAGGTCGGGCAGCGGAATCATCACCGGGCACACCACGCCGCACTGGTTGCACAGCGTCGACGCGGCGGGGAGTTCCTGCGCCTTCTCGAGGCCGACGTACATCGGGGTCAGGATGGAACCGATCGGGCCCGGGTAGACCCAGCCGTACGAGTGTCCGCCGACGTTCTGGTACACCGGGCAGTGGTTCATGCACGCGCCGCAGCGGATGCAGCGCAGCGCCTCGCGGACCCCGCTGCCGAGGATGCCGGTGCGCCCGCTGTCGACGACGATGAAGTACATGTGCTCGGCGCCGTGGTGCTCGCCCTCGCCCTTGGGCCCCGTGTAGACGTCGACGTAATTGGATATCGACTGCCCGGTCGCCGACCGGGTCAGCAGGCGCGTCAGCGTCGCAACGTCCGCGAGCGTCGGCACGATTTTCTCCATACCCGAGATCGCGACGTGCACCTTCGGCAACGTCGTGCATAGAGTGCCGTTGCCCTCGTTGGTGACGAGGACCACGGACCCGGTCTCGGCGACGAAGAAGTTGCCGCCGGAGACGCCCATGTCTGCGGTGAGGTAGTGCTGGCGCAGGACCTGCCGGGCCTCGAGGCAGAGCTCCTCGACGCCGGTCTTGCGCGGCGTGCCGTGCGCCTTGGCGAAGAGATCGGCGACCTCGTCCTTGCTCTTGTGCAGCACCGGCCCGACGATGTGCGACGGCGCCTCGTAATCGTTGATCTGCAGGATGTATTCGCCGAGGTCGGTCTCGACGACCTGCAGACCCGCGGCCTCGATCGCGTGGTCGAGCGCGGACTCCTCGCTCACCATCGACTTGACCTTGACGATCTTCTTCACCGCGTGCCGCTGGGCGATCGCGAGCACCAGCGCGTTGACGTCGGCCGGGTTCTCGGCGAAAAGTACTTTCGCGCCGCGCGCCGTGGCGTTGCGCTCGAAGAGCTCGAGCCAGACGTCGAGGTCCTGGAGCGCGCGGTCGCGGATCGCCCTGCCGGCCTCGCGCGTCGCCTCGAAGTCGTCGACCTCGGACAGCGAGTTCAGGCGCGCGTTGACGAACTTGCCCTTCAGCTTGGCGAGGTTCGTCTGCAGCCGCGCGTCGTGCAGCTTGACGTGCGCCGTCTCCTTGAAGTGCATCGACGAGACTTGCATCGTTCAGCGCTCCCGGTTGTTCGTTCGCCCCGCTGCGCGGACGACGGCCTGCCGCCCCGCGCCCGCGGTCACGGCTTCTCGCCCGCCAGCACCTCGGCGACGTGGAGGAACTTCGTGTCGAGGTCGCCGCGCCGGCGCATCCGGCCCTCCATGTTCATCAGGCAGCCCATGTCGCCGAGCACGACCGTCCCGGCACCGCTGTTGGCGATGTGCTGGCACTTGTTGTCGGCCAGCCGCGCCGAGATCTCGCCGAACTTGATCGAGAAGGTGCCGCCGAAGCCGCAGCAGGTCTCGGGCTCCGCCATCTCCTCGAGTACGAGGCCCGGCACCTTGGCGAGCAGCGCGCGCGGCTGCGCCTTGACGCCCATCTCGCGCAGTCCGGCGCAGGAGTCGTGGTAGGTGACGGTCCCGTCGAAGCGCCCCGGAACCTTGTCGAGCTTCAGCACGTTCACGAGGAAGTCGGTCAGCTCGAAGGTCTTCGCAGCGAGCGCCTGCGCGCGCGCGGCGAGCGCGGGATCGTCATCGAGGAGTTCCCCGTAGTGCGTGCGGATCATCCCGCTGCAGGACCCCGACGGCGCGACCAGGTAGTCGCAGCCCTCGAACTCGGCAATGACCTTGGCGGCGAGCGCGTGAGCGTCGGCGCGGTCGCCGGAGTTGTACGCCGGCTGCCCGCAGCAGGTCTGCCCCGCCGGGACGACCACCTCGGCCCCGCCGGCCTCCAGCAGTTTGATCGCGGCGAAGCCGACCGACGGCCGCATCATGTCGACCAGGCAGGTGACGAAAAGGCCTACACGCATCGTTTGCTCCCCTTCCGACATGTTAGCACGCGCATGCTGCGCTCCGGCCCGCGCGCGGCGCGCGCCGGCCGCTCAGAGAAAGCCCGATTGCGCCAGCGCGACCACGCAGAGCCCCATCAGCGGCTGCGGCAGGATGCCGAAGGCGAGCAGCGCGATGCCGTTGGCGGACAGGAGCACCCGGGTGTCGCCGCGGGCGACGAGCGGCTCGGTGTCGACCGGCTCCTCGAAGTACATGACCTTGACGACGCGAAGGTAGTAGAACGCGCCCACCAGCGACGCCAGGACCGCCGCGACGGCGAGCCAGATGAAGCCCGCGCCGACCGCCGCCTCGATGACTGCGAACTTGGCGTAGAAGCCCAGCGTCGGCGGCACGCCGGCCAGCGAGAACATCACCAGCAGCACGATGAACGCCCACCAGGGCGAGCGCTGGTTGAGGCCGCGGAAGTCCTCGATCCGATCCGCCTCGAAGCCCTCGCGGGAGAGCAGCATCACGACGCCGAAGGACGCGAGGCTGGTCAGCACGTAGGCGACGACGTAGAACATCGCCGCGCTGTAGCCGGAGAGGTTCGCCGTCAGGAAGCCCATCAGCATGAAACCCATGTTGGCGATCGTCGAGTACGCCAGCATCCGCTTGATGTTGGTCTGCGCGATCGCGACCACGTTGCCGAGGATCATCGACAGCAGCGACAGGACGATCAGCATCCCCTGCCAGTCGAACACGAGCCCCGCCAGCGCCACCCCGAGCAGGCGCAGCGTGAAGGCGAAGGCGGCGAGCTTGGGCGCGGTGCCGATGAGCAGCGTCACCGCGGTCGGCGCTCCGTGGTACACGTCCGGGACCCACATGTGGTAGGGGACGACGCCCAGCTTGAACGCGATCCCCGAGACGATGAATACGAGGCCGAACAGCAGGATGGTCGCGTTGGCCTGCCCGGTGGCGACGACGCGCGCGATGCGGTGGATGTCCAGCGAGCCGGTCGCCCCGTAGACCATCGACATCCCGTAGAGCAGCATCCCCGACGCCAGCGCGCCGAGGACGAAGTACTTCATCGCCGCTTCCGAGGCGGCGGTCGACGCCCGGTGCATCGCGACCATCGAGTAGAGGCACAGCGCGAGCAGTTCCAGCCCCAGGTAGAGCGTGAGGAAGCTCGCCGCCGAGATCATCACCATCATTCCCAGCAGCGCGAGCATCGTCAGCACCAGAACCTCGCCGCGGAAGAGGTCGCGCGCCGCGAGGTAGCCGCGCGAGTAGAACAGCATCGCCGACACGGCGAGGCAGGCGAGGAACTTGAGGAAATCGCCCAGGAGGTCGTCGACGACGAGGCCGCCGAAGTGCCGTGCCGGCTCGAGGTTGACGGTGAACACGGCGATCGCGGCGCAGGCGAGCAGCGTCGCCTGCGTCAGCCAGAAGCTCCAGTGCCGGCGCGAGGGCGGCAGGAACAGGTCGAGCAGCAGCACCGCGCAGGCCGCGCTCAGCAGCACGATCTCGGGCAGGATGGCAGGCAGGCTGGAGGTCATCGTCGGGGTCCCGCGTCTACAGCTTGCTCCGCGCCACGTGCGCGAGGAGGTCGGCGACCGAGGTGTGCATGACGTCGACGAAGGGTTTCGGGTAGACGCCCATCGCGATGACCAGCACCGCCAGGAGCGCGAGCAGCCAGAACTCGCGGCGGGAGAGGTCGGCGAGCTCGCGGACGTGCTCGTTGGCGACGGCGCCGAAGATCACGCGCTTGACCATCCACAGCGTGTAGCCGGCGCCGAGGATCAGCGTCGTCGCCGCGAGGAAACCGAGCCAGAAGTTGACCTTGACGGCGGCCAGGATCACCAGGACCGCGCCGACGAAGCCCGAGGTCGCGGGAAGGCCGGCGTTGGCCATCGCGAACAGCACCATGAACGCCGCGAACTTCGGCATCGTGTTGACGACGCCGCCGTAGTCGGCGATCTGCCGGCTGTGGACGCGGTCGTACATCACGCCGACGCAGAGGAACATCGCCGCCGAGACGAAGCCGTGCGAGAGCATCTGCACCAGCGCGCCCTCGGCGCCCAGCTGGCTGAAGAGGAAGAACCCCAGCGTGACGAAACCCATGTGCGAGATCGACGAGTAGGCGATCAGCTTCTTCATGTCGCCCTGCACCAGCGCGACGAAGCCGATGTAGACGACGGCGACCAGCGACAGCGTGATCACGAACCCGGAGAGGTAGCGCGCGGCATCGGGCAGGATGGGCAGGATGAAGCGGACGAAGCCGTAGGCACCGATCTTGAGCGTGATCGCCGCCAGCACCACCGAGCCGCCGGTCGGCGCCTCGGGATGCGCGTCGGGCAGCCACGTGTGCACCGGCCACATCGGAACCTTGACCGCAAAGGCCGCGAAGAACGCGACGAATATGAGCACCTGGACGTTCAGCGCCAACGGCAGCTCGAACCAGTCGAGCAGCGCGAAACTGCCCGACTTCTGGTACAGGTAGATGAACGCGACAAGCATCAGAAGCGAACCCAGCAGCGTGTACAGGAAAAACTTGATCGCCGCGTAGACGCGCCGCTCCCCGCCCCAGATGCCGATGATGAGGTACATCGGGATCAGCATCGCCTCG
>DATIUK010000329.1:0-10525 GCA_035466885.1 Casimicrobiaceae bacterium | reverse complement strand
TTGGCAAGACTGAGCTGGCTCGCGCCCTGGCCGAGTTCATGTTCGACGATGAACGCGCCATGATCCGCATTGACATGAGCGAATACCAGGAAAAGCACACCGTCTCGCGCCTGATCGGCGCGCCGCCCGGCTACGTCGGTTATGAAGAGGGCGGGCATCTCACGGAAGCCGTGAGGAGGAAGCCCTATTGCGTGATCCTGCTCGACGAAGTGGAAAAGGCGCATCCGGACGTGTTCAACGTGCTGCTGCAGGTGCTGGACGACGGGCGCATGACCGACGGCCACGGCCGCACCGTGGATTTCAAGAACACCGTGGTGGTGATGACCTCGAACCTCGGCTCGCAGATGATCCAGCAGATGACGGGGAACGACTACCAGGTGATCAAGCTCGCGGTGATGGGCGAGGTGCGCACGCATTTCCGCCCCGAGTTCGTCAACCGCATCGACGAGATCGTGGTGTTCCACGCGCTGTCGGACAAGCACATCGCGTCGATCGCGGCGATCCAGTTGAAGTACCTCGAAGCGCGGCTCGCCAAGCTCGAGATCCGCCTCGCCGTGTCCGACGCCGCGCTGAAGCTCGTGTCGGAGGCGGGGTTCGATCCGGTCTACGGGGCGCGGCCGCTGAAGCGCGCGATCCAGCAGGAGATCGAGAACCCGCTGGCGAAGGAGATCCTCGGCGGCCGGTACGCGGCCGGGGACACGATCGAGGTCGGCGCGACCGGCGGCGAGGTGACGTTCGCCAAGGGTCGCTGACGCGGGATCGCGCCGGCGGGGCCGGGCCGCAGATCGCCGCCCGCGCGGTGCGGCGGCGCTCGGGACCGCTGCGTCCTTCGTCGTTGCGGATCAACGGGTTGGGGCGTCGGCCGTCGGGCGGATTGTGGTAAGCTCCGACCCCGCCGCCGGTCCCGTTTCGGCGTCGGCCAACCGTCCCGAAAGGCAACACTCCATGTTCAAGCAAGCCCGTATTCCCGCCGCCGTCGCGGCGCTTTTCTTCGCCGTCGCCGCGCAGGCACAAACCGCGCAGACCGCGCCGGCCGTCAAGGCGGCGATGGCCGGCGACGTCGTCACCATCACCGCCAAGATCGAGGCCGTCGACCAGGCGACCCGGATGGTCACGCTGCGCACGCAGGAAGGCAAGGTCGTCACCATGAAGGCCGGCGACAACGTCAAGAACCTCGCCCAGGTGAAGGCCGGCGACGAGCTCGTGATCAAGCACGCCGAGGCGCTGGCGCTGACGCTGCGCAAGGGCTCAACCGGCCGCAGCGAGACGGTGACCACGCTGCCGCCGCAAACGGCGGCGCCGGGCGCCAAGCCCGGCATGGCGACCGCGCAGGAGACCCGCATCGTCGCCAACGTCCAGTCGGTCGACGCGGCCAAGAAGACCGTCGTGCTCGAAGGCCCCAACGGCCGCTACCTGCCGCTCAAGGTCAAGGACGCGGCGCTGTTGAAGGACGTCAAGGCGGGCGACAGCGTCGAGGCGACTTTCATCGAGGCGCTGGTCGTCGAGGTCGTCGGTCCCAAGAAGTAGCAACGCCGGCAGGCGCCGGTCGCCCGCGGTGCGGCCGGCGCGCATCCTGCCTTCGCGCGGGGGTCAGCCGTCGCGGCGCCGCAGGCGGTTCGCGAGCTCGTCGGCGGTCAGCGGTTCGGACACCAGGAAGCCCTGGATCTGGTCGCAGCCCTGCACCTCGAGGAGCGACCGCTGCTCCAGCGTCTCGACCCCCTCGGCAATGACGTCGAGCTTGAGCCCGTGCGCCATGGCGATGATCGCCTGCGTCACCACGGACTTCTCCGGCGCCATCGTCGATTCGTTGACGATGCTGCGGTCGATCTTCAGCCGGTCGAAGCGCATCCGGTGCAGGTAGCTGAAGCTCGAATAGCCGCTGCCGAAATCGTCGAGCGCGAACTTGACGCCCAGCCGGCGGATGGCGTTGACCCGGGCCAGCGTCGCCGCGTCCTCCGAGACCAGCAGTGATTCGGTCAGCTCGAGCTCGAGGCCGCCCGGCTGCAGGCCGCTCTCGGCCAGCGCGCTGCGGATGTCGACGATCAGCGACTCGGAGCGCAGCTGTTGCGCCGAAACGTTGACCCCGACGACCAGCCGTTCGCCGGGGCCGCGCCCCAGCTTCTTGTGCACCCGGGCCGACGCGCGGCAGGCCTCCTTCAGCGCCCACGCCCCCAGCGCCGAGATGAGGCCGTGCTCCTCGGCCAGCGGGACGAACTCGTTCGGCGGCACGATCCCGAACACCGGGTGGGCCCAGCGCAGCAGCGCTTCCATGCCGACGACCCGGTCGTGCCGCAGGTCCCACTGCGGCTGGAAGTGCAGCAGCATCTCCCGGCGTTCCAGCGCGTGCAGCAGGTCCTGCTCGAGGCGCATCCGGCGCTCCATCGCGCGCGCGATCGTCCGGTCGAGCCGCACCACGCGGTTGCGGCCGCGCTCCTTGGCGAGCAGCAACGCGCGGTCCGCCTTGCGCAGCAGGTCGTCGACGCCCGCCGCGTCCTCCGGGAAGACGGCGATGCCGACACTGCAGGCAACGCGCAGCTGCGTGCGTTCGACGACGACCGGCGGATCGAGCACGTCCAGCGCCGACTGCGCGACGCGCAGGATCTGCTGCGGCGACGTGGCGTCGCGGACCAGCAGCAGGAACTCGTCGCCGCCGAAGCGGAACACCATGCTGGGAGGCGCGAGGAGCCCGCGAAAGCGCTCGGCGACGATGCGCAGCACCTGGTCGGCCAGGAGATGGCCGTGGGCGTCGTTGAAGGACTTGAACCGGTCGATGTCGACGAACAGCGCGCCGACGATGCCGTTGCTGGCGCGGGCTTCGGCCAGCGCCTCCTCCAGCGCGTCGTGCAGCCCGCGCCGGTTGGGGAGGTCGGTGAGCCAGTCGTGGCGCGCGAGGTACTCGGCCCGCTGCTCGGCCCGGCGACGCTCCTCGACCTCGGCGGCAAGTTCGGCCGTCCGTTCGGCGACCCTCGCCTCGAGCGCCGAGTGGGTCTCGAGGAGGTCCGCGTGCTCGCGCGCCTGCTCGCGCAGGCGCATCGCGGTCTCGAGCGAGCGGATTCGAACCGCGGCCTCGGCGTCGAGCGATTGCCGCTCGACCGCACGCAGGGACCGCAAATGCCCGAGCGCGGCGGTGGTGTCGCCCTCGGCTTCGGCGATCTCGGCCTGCAGTTCCAGGAGCGGCGCGGTGTAGGAATCGAGGCGTGCCTGCGCGGCGATCGTCGCCGCCCGCCGCAGCGCGATGCCGGCCGCCGCGGGGTCGCCGACGAGCAGCCCCACCTTCGCCGCCGACAGGTAATGGTCGGCGCTGTAGTAGGGTTCCTCGAGCGCCGGCAATTCCTGCTCGTTGGCCGCGAGCAGCGCCTGCGCCTCGCCGGCGCGGCCGGTCCCGGCGAGCGCGATCGCGCAGGTGCAGCGGACGCCGACCAGCAGGACGCGGTGCGCCACCGGATCGGCGATGGCGATCGCCTCCAGCGCCGGCGCAACCGCCGCCGCGTGCTCGCCGCGCTGGACGTGGAGGAACGCGAGGTTGTTGAGCGCCTTGGTCAGCGCGACACGGTCGTTGCCTGCGCGCAGCAGGACGATCGCCCGCTCGAACGCGCGGCGTGCCTCGTCGGTGCGCTGCACCCGGCCGAGCAGGGCGCCCAGCGCCGACAGGACCCGGGCCTCCGCTTCGCCGTCGTTGCCGGCGAGCTCCAGGGCGCGCTGGAAGCTCACCAGAGCGTCGTCGGCGCGGTCGAGGTAATTCCCCTGCACCGAGCCAAGGTGGCGCAGGGCATCGATTTCGCCGGCGCGATCGCCCAGCGCGGCGAACCGTCGTACCGCGGCCTCGAGCAGCGCGAGACCGGTGGACGGATCGCCCGCTGAGGCAGTTGCGATGCCAAGGACATCCTCGGCCCGGGCGATCAGCAGCGGGTCGCCGGCCTGCGCGGCGAGGGCGTGCGCCTCGCGGCCGAGCTCGACCGCCGCGCCGGTGTCTGCAGAGATGGCCGCGAGCGCCCGCTCGATCAGCGTGGTGACGTCGGCCGCCGACGGCGACGCAGCCGGGGACGCGGCGGCACGCGCCTTGCGGGGCGGTCGTGGCGAGGCCATGTGCCGATTATGCCGCGCGCGACTGCACCCTGGGATAGCGCCGGGCGGCCCCGGTGCCGGTTTTTCGGTCCGGGTGTGCGCCATGCGGCGCCGTGGCCGGACGCCGTGATCGGACGGTTGCTATGCTTGCCGGCTTCTGCCACCGTCCAACCCGCCCGCCGCCCGCCGCCCGCCGCCCGCCGCCCGATCGCATGCCTGTCGACCCCACGTCCCCTGCGGCGAGCCTGCCGCCTTCGCCCTGGATCCGGCGCTTCGCCGCGCTGCTGGCACCGGGCGCACCGGTGCTCGACCTCGCCTGCGGGTCGGGGCGACACGCGCGCTTCCTCGCCGGCCTCGGGCATCGCGTGCTGGCGGTCGACCGCGACGACAGGGCCCTCGCGGCGCTGGGAGGGGTCGCCGGCGTGCGCACGCTCGCGGTCGATCTCGAAACCGGCAGCTGGCCGCTCGGACCCGAACGCTTCGGGGGCGTCGTGGTCGCCAACTACCTGCACCGGCCGCTGTTCGATGCACTGCTCGGGGCGCTGGCCGACGACGGCGTTCTGCTCTACGAGACCTTCGCGGCCGGCAACGAGGCGTACGGCCGACCGTCGAACCCGGCGTTCCTGCTCCAGCCCGGCGAGCTCCTCGCGCTGTGCAGCGGGCGGCTCGAGGTCGTCGCCTTCGAGCAGGGACGCGTGGAAGGGGACGGGCGGGTGTGCGTGCTGCAGAGGATCGCGGCGGTCGGCCTCGCGCGCCGCTGGCCGCCGGCGCTGCCGCAGGCGTGAGGCCAGCCCCCTGGCTCACCGTTCGGTGCATGCAGCGTGCGGCTTGCGCATGCGCGCCGCCCCCGGGTGCCGCCGCATGCATTCCGCCGCGGAATCATCCGCGGGGGGAATCGGGTAAAATGCGCGTTTGTCTCGCACCGCGGGAATTGCCATGCCGACCCCCCCGTTGACCGGAAGCATCGTTGCCATCGTCACGCCCATGCAGGAGGGCGGCGAGCTCGACCTCGCCGCGCTGTCGCGGCTGATCGAGTTCCACATCGCCAACGGCACCGCGGGGATCGTCATCGTCGGCACGACCGGCGAGTCGCCGACCGTCGGTTTCGACGAGCACTGCCGGCTGATCAAGGCGGCGGTCGAGGCCGTCCGCGGCCGGATCCCGGTCATCGCCGGCACCGGAGCCAATTCCACCGCCGAGGCGATCGAGCTCACCGCGTATGCGAAGGAGGCCGGCGCGACGAGCTGCCTTTCGGTGGTTCCGTACTACAACAAGCCCACCCAGGAAGGCCTCTACCGGCACTTCCGCACCATCGCCGAGCGCGTCGACCTGCCGCTGATCCTCTACAACGTGCCCGGGCGCACGGCGGCCGATCTGGCCACCGACACCGTGCTGCGGCTCGCCGAGGTGCCCGGAATCGCCGGTATCAAGGACGCGACCTCCGACATGACCCGGCACATCGAGCTCCTGCGCCGGCTGCCCGAGGGACGCAGCTTCGCGCTCTACTCGGGCAACGACGACACGGCGCTGCCCTACATCCTGCTCGGCGGCCACGGCGTGATCTCGGTCACCGCCAACGTGGCGCCGCGGCTCATGGCCGACATGTGCAAGGCGGCGCTCGCCGGCGACCTCGCGACCGCGCGCCGCCTCAACAATCGGCTGATGCCGCTCAACACGCGCCTTTTCGTCGAAGCCAACCCGATTCCCGTCAAGTGGGCGCTGGCGGCGATGGGCCTCATTCAACCCGCGCTGCGCCTGCCGCTCGTGCCGCTGTCCGAGCCGCAGCACGCGACGGTTCGTGCCGCGCTGCGCGAATCGGGCGTCCTCGCCTGATCCCGGAAGGTACCCGCATGCAAGTCCTGAAGCCCCTGTCGCTCCCGCGAGCGGCGCTGCTCGCCGCCGCCGTGCTGGTGCTGGGCGGCTGCGAGTCGATGAGCACGTCGATGGGCAAGAAGATCGACTACAAGTCGACGAGCACCGCCCCGGCGCTGGAGCTGCCGCCGGACTTGCGGGCGCCGCAGTACGACGAGCGCTACAACCTCGCCACCGCCTCGGCCGTGGCCGCGACGACCAACGCCGCAAAGCCGAAGACCGCCGACCAGATCGCGCCCAACCAGACGGCGAACGCGCGCATCGTGCGCTCGGGAACCGACCGCTGGCTCGTGGTCAAGGCGACGCCCGAGCAGGTCTGGAACACCATCTACCGGTTCTGGATCGACCTGGGCTTCGCGATTGCCGTCGACCAGCCGCTGGTCGGGCTGATGGAGACCGACTGGGCCGAGAACCGCGCCGACCTGCCGGTCGACGCGGTCCGGCAACTCCTCGGCAGGTTCTCCGAGATCCTGTACACGACCTACCGGCGGGACAAGTTCCGCACCCGCGTCGAGCGCGGCAGCGAGCCGGGCACCGTCGACATCTTCGTGACCCATCGTGGCGCCGAGCAGATGCCCACGGCGATGAGCGCATCGTCGCCGGTCGCGTTCGCGTGGGCGGTGATGCCGCCGAATCCGGGCCTCGAGACCGAGGTGCTGACGCGGATGATGGTCCGCTTCGGCGCCGAGGAGAACGTCGCCCGCAGCGAAGTCACGCAGGCGATGGCGCCTGCCGGCGCGGCTTCCGGTGCGGCCGCGGAGCCGGTCCGACTGGTCAAGGCCGCCGACGGCACGAGCGTGCTCGACGTCGACGACAGCTTCAGCCGCTCCTGGCGCCGCGTGGGGCTCGCACTCGACCGGGTCGGCTTCACCGTGGTCGACCGCGATCGCGCCAAGGGCATCTACTACGTGCGCTACGCCGACCCCGACACTACCAAGGTCGAGCCCAGCTGGTGGTCGAAGCTCCAGTTCTGGAAGGACTCCACGACCGACAAGCCCGAGCAGTACCAAGTGGTCGTTGCCGGCGACGAAACCAAGAGCACGGTGGCGGTGCGCGGTACCGACGGCGGACCGGATCGCAGCGCCAACGGCGAGAAAATCCTCTCGCTCATCCGGTCGCAGCTCTAGCGCCGAAGCAGCGGCCCCGATGCGGTTCTGTTCGTTGGGCAGCGGCAGCGAAGGCAACGGCCTCGTTGTCGAGGCCGGCGACACCCGGGTGATGATCGATTGCGGCTTCGGCCTGCGCGACACGGCCTTCCGTCTCGCGCGGGCGGGCCTCGAGCCACAGGGCTTGACGGCGATCCTCGTCACGCACGAGCACTCCGACCACGTCGGGGGCGTGGCCGCGTTCGCCGGCAGGCACGGCATCGCGGTCTGGGGATCGTTCGGGACGCTTGCTGCCGTCGCCGCCAGGTTCGAGGGGCTCGCCAACGTTTCGGGTTTCGACAGCCACGCCCCCTTCGCGATCGGCGATCTCGAGATCACCCCGGTGCCCGTGCCGCACGACGCGCGCGAGCCCACGCAGTTCGTGCTGGGGGACGGCGACTCCCGCCTCGGCGTGCTGACCGACATCGGCGTCAGCACACCGCACGTCGAGGCCAGCCTGTCGGGCTGCGACGCGCTCGTCCTGGAGACCAACCACTGCCTCGACCTGCTCGCCGGGAGCGACTACCCGTACCCGTTGAAGCAGCGCATCGCCGGGCGCCTCGGCCACCTCGACAACGGGAGTTCGGCCGCGCTGCTCGGCCGCATCGACATCACGCGCCTGAAGCACATCGTCGCGGCGCACCTCTCGCAGCAGAACAACACGCCCGACCGGGCGCGCGCGGCGCTCGCCGGGGCGCTCGGCTGCACGGAAGACTGGATTGGCGTCGCGAGTCAGGCCGAGGGGTTCGGCTGGCGCGACATCTGACGGAGAACCACGATGGAAAAGCGGCAGGAACTCTACAAGGGCAAGGCCAAGACCGTCTACGCGACCGACGACCCGCACCGGCTGGTGATGCACTATCGCGACGACGTCTCGGCGTTCGACGGCGTGAAACTCGCCAAGCTCGACCTCAAAGGCGAGACCAACAACCGGATCAACGCCTTCGTGATGGGCAAGCTGGCAGCCGCCGGCGTGCCGACGCACTTCGTCGCGCTGCTGAACGAGCGCGAGTCGCTGGTCAAGGCGATGAAGATGGTGCCGGTTGAGTGCGTCGTCCGCAACGTCTGCGCCGGATCGATGGCCAAGCGCTACGGCGTTGCCGAGGGCACGCGGCTCGCCGAGCCGATTTTCGAGTTCTTCCTCAAGAGCGACGCGCTGCACGACCCGCTGTGCAACGAGGACCACATCCGCGTGCTGGGCTGGGCGACGCCGCGCGAGATCGACGAGATGAAGGCGATCACCCATCGCGTCAATGCGCTGCTGCAGCCGTTGTTTGCGGCCGCCGGCATCGACCTCGTCGACTACAAGCTCGAGTTCGGGCACCCGACCGACGACCCCGCCGGGCCGCTGGTGCTGGGCGACGAGTTCACGCCCGACGGCTGCCGGCTGTGGGACGCGAAGACCGGCGAAAAGCTCGACAAGGACCGCTTCCGCCGCGACCTGGGCGAGGTGATCGAGCACTACCGCGAAGTCGCGCGCCGCATCGGCGCACCGCTGTAGGGCGCGCTTCCCCGCGTCGCGCGCGCGCCGGGGTCACAGCCCCAGCGTCGTCCCGGTGAGCCCCGGCTCGCCGGTGGCCCAGATCTCCTCGAAGCGCGTGATCAGCGGCCGCGCATCCTGCGGCGCGTCGACGCCCAGCACCGCGCGCGGGTGATCGAGGTGGAGGCGGTGCAGGTAGTGCCGCCCGTCGACGATCACCAGCGGGTCGGCGATGGCCCGGGCGCCCGCGCCGGTCCGGTAGATCGTCATCGCGTGGCTGAATTGGCGCAGCAGGTCGCGCAGGCGCGGCGCCGAAGCCTCGATCCAGCGTGTGTCGTGGACGATGATCTCGAGCCGGGCGTGGCGCGAGCCGCGCAGGAAGCGCGCGAGCCCCTCGGTGCGCGAGACGCTGCCCCAGCCGGTCTGCGCGAGGTCCCCGTCGAAGACGCGGATCGACAGCCGCGCGAGCTCGACCAGGCGGTCGATCGCCGCCGTCTGCGCGGCGAGCGTGTCGAGCCTCTCGTGCACGGGCTCGGGCGGGAGCGCGGATGCGCCGTCAGCCGGCGGCGGTGTCGAGGTAGCCATCGCAGTGCCACTGGTGGAGGAGGGCCACGCAGCCGGCGGACAGCGCCGCGGCCGCGGCGGGCGGGAGGCTCCGTTCGTTTGCGAGCCGCCGCAATGCCTTGACGCCGGCGTCGTCGTCCGGCCAGGCGTGCGAGCTGCCGTTGATGAACAGTTGCCGGTCGTCGTAGAGGAGCTGCGTGCGCCGGTCGAGGCGAGCGCCGTCGCGCGCGAGCGCGCGGCCGAACGCGGCGAGCGGCCGCGGACGCGGCGGCGGGTCGAAGAACACCGTCGGCTTCGGCTCCGACAGCCAGCAGCCGAGAAAGCGCGCCACCGTCGACCGGGTCCACGCGAGACGCCCGAGCTCACGGGCGCAGCGGGCGAGCATCGGGGCGCCGATTCGCGCGGGTTCGCGGGTGGGCGCGAGGTCGGGGTCGGCGTAGCGGCCGTCGAGGTCGACCTCGTCGCGCAGGAAGTCGAGGAAGGCGCCGGCGAGTTCGTTGGTCGAGGGCGCGCGGAAGCCGATCGAGTAGGTCGTGCACGTGTCGACGGCGACGCCGTCGTGCGCAAAGCGCGGCGGCAGGTACAGCATGTCGCCCGGAACCAGCACGTCGTCGTGCGCCGGTGCGAAGCGACGCAGAATCTTGACCGGCAGGCCGGGCTTGAGCTCGAGGTCGTCCTGCGGGCCGTAGCGCCAGCGGCGGCGCCCGAAGCCCTGCAGCAGGAACACGTCGTAGGAGTCGAAATGCGGCCCGACGCCGCCGCCCGGCGCGGCGTAGCTCACCATCAGGTCGTCGAGGCGGGCGTAGGGCAGGAACGAGAAGCGGCGCAGCAGCGCATCGGTGGCGTCGTCGTGCAGGTTCACGCCCTGGACCAGCAGCGTCCAGTTGCGCGCCGGCAGCGACTTGAAGTCGGCCCGCCGGAACGGTCCCGGCTCGAACGTCCAGCGCCGGCCGTCGCGCACGACGAGCCGCGACTCGACGTCGTCGCGCGCCGCGAGCGCCTGAAGCTCGGCCGCGGAGTGGAGCCCGGCGAAGTCCGGCACGGCGCCGCGGACGAGCAGCGCTTCCTTGTGCCAGAACCCGCGCAGGAACGCGGCCACGCTGCGTCCGCCGAGGAGCACGGAACGTTCGACGGCGGCCCGCGGCCGGCGGCCCTTCGCCGGCGCGGGAGCAGGGGCGGAATCAGCCATCGCGGCATTATAGCGATCGGGTGTGCGGCCGGCCGCGACGGTACGCGGCTGCGCTACAAGGCACGGCCGTCGCCGGGGGCGATCGACGCCCTGCGCCCCGGTGGCGCGATTCCCCGGCGCCCGCGGGCGCCACGACCGTTACGCCCACTCCCTTCCACCCGCACCGAGCCCCGCCATGAACATCTTCGCCAATACCGTCGTCACGCTCAC
>DATIUK010000328.1:0-3842 GCA_035466885.1 Casimicrobiaceae bacterium | reverse complement strand
CGTCCCCAACCTCGAGGCGGGCAACATGGTGGCGAAGCAGCTGCAGTACCTCGCCGGCGCCGACTCGGCGGGCATCGTGCTGGGCACGCGCGCCCCGATCGTGCTCACCTCGCGCGCCGACGGCGTGCGCTCGCGCCTGGCGTCGACCGCGGTGCTGAAGCTCGTCGCGCACGACCGTCGCACCCGCCTGCTGGCGCTGCCTGCCTGAGGACACCACCATGGCCGATGCAATCGTCGTCCTCAACGCCGGGTCGTCGTCGATCAAGTTCTCGGTCTTTCGCCTCGACGCCGAGTCGCCGGCGCTGGTGCTCCGCGGGCAGATCGAGGGCCTCTACACCGCCGCGCGCTTCGTCGCCAAGGATCCGGCCGGGGCGACGACCGCGACCCGGACCTGGGACGGCGAAGGGCCGCTCGGGCACGACGGCGCGATCCGCTTCCTGCTCGACTACCTGCACGGCGAGCTCGCCGGCTACCGGGTGCGCGCCTTCGGGCACCGCGTCGTCCACGGTGGCACCGACTACGATCGCCCGGTGCGCCTCGACTCGACGCTGGTCGAGCACCTCGAGCGCTTCATCCCGCTCGCCCCGCTGCACCAGCCGCACAACCTGGCCGCGATCCGCGCGCTGCTCGTGCGCGCGCCGCAGCTGCCGCAGGTCGCCTGCTTCGACACCTCGTTCCATCGCCGGATGCCGACGGTCGCACAGGCGTTCGCGCTGCCGCCGGCGATCACCGACCGCGGCGTGCGCCGCTATGGCTTCCACGGGCTGTCCTACGAGTACATCGCCGCGACGCTGCCGCAGCTCGACGCCGCGGCGGCGCGGGGCCGCGTCGTCGTCGCGCACCTGGGCAACGGCGCCAGCATGTGCGCGATCGACAACGGCCGCAGCGTGGCCTCGACGATGGGCTTCACCGCCGTCGAGGGCCTGCCGATGGGCACCCGCTCCGGCTCGCTCGACCCCGGCGTCCTGCTCTACCTGATGGACGAGCTCAAGATGGACGTGCGTGCGATCGAGAAGCTCATCTACCAGCAATCGGGGCTCCTCGGCGTGTCCGGCGTCTCGTCCGACATGCGCACGCTGCTGGCGAGCGACGATCCGCGCGCGGCGTTCGCCGTCGAGCTCTTCTGCTACCGGATCCATCGCGAACTGGGCTCGCTCGCCGCCGCGCTGGGAGGCATCGACGCGCTGGTGTTCACCGGCGGCATCGGCGAGCACGCGGCGCCGGTGCGCGCGCGCGTGCTGCAGCTCGCGGCCTGGCTCGGCATCGAGGCCGACGCCGCCGCCAACGCGACCCAGGGGCCGCGGCTGACGATGCCGGGCAGCCGCACCCGTGCGTGGGTGATTCCCACCGACGAGGAACTGATGATCGCGCGGCACACGCGGGCGCTGATCGACGCCGCCTGAGAACCGGTTCGTCCCGGAAGGCCCTGCTGCAAGGGCCCCCTCGCGTCAGGCGGCGGCCAGCTGCTGCTCGGCGAGCGTCACCCAGTAGCTCGCGCCGATCGCCAGCACGTCGTCGTTGAAGTCGTAGCGCGGGCTGTGCAGCCCCGGCGACTCGGCGCCCTGCCCGGCCCCCAGCCAGACGTAGCAGCCGGGTTTCGCCTGCAGCAGGTAGGCGAAATCCTCGCTGCCCATCTCGGGCGTCGGATCGGCGATCACCCCGTCGGCGCCGACGACCGCGGCCGCGGCAGCGAGCGCGTGCCCGGTCTCGGCCGGGCTGTTGACGGTCGCCGGGTAGCGCCGTTCGTAGCGCAGGGTCGCGCGCATCTCGAACATGGCGGCGATGCCGGCGACGAGCGTGCGCATCCGCGCCTCGATGAGCGCCTGCACCTCCGGTTTGAACGAGCGCACGGTGCCGCGCAGCACGACCTCCTCGGGGATCACGTTCCAGGTGTCGCCGCCGTGCACCTGGGTGACGCTGACGACGCCGGCGTCCTGGGGGTGCAGGTTGCGGGCGACGATGGTCTGCAGCGCCTGGATCGCGTGCGCGGCGAACAGCATCGGGTCCCTGCCCTCCGAAGGCATCGCGGCGTGCGCGCCCTTGCCGGTGACGACGATCTCGAAGATGTCGAACGCGCCCATCAGCGGACCGGACCGGGTCGCGATGGTGCCCGCCGGCAGCTTCGGCCAGTTGTGCATGCCGTAGACCGCGCGCATCGGGAAGCGGTCGAACAGCCCCTCCTCGACCATCACCCGGCCGCCGCCTTCGTTCTCCTCGGCCGGCTGGAAGATGAAGTGCACGGTGCCCGCGCAGCGCCGGCGCTGCGCGAGCGCGGCAGCGGCCCCGAGCAGCATCGCCGTGTGGCCGTCGTGGCCGCAGGCGTGCATGCGTCCATCGTGCCGCGATGCGTGCGCGACCCCGGTGGCCTCGCGGATGTGCAGTGCGTCGAGGTCGGCGCGCAGCCCTATCGCCGCCTCGCCCGCCCCGCCCGCGAGCACGCCGACCACGCCGGTGCCGGCAAGGCCGGTGTGGACCTCGAGCCCGAGCGCGCGCAGGTGGTCAGCGACGAAGGCGCCGGTGGCGCGCTCCTCGAAGGCGGTCTCGGGGTGCGCGTGCAGGTGATGGCGCCACGCCTTCATCTGCGGCAGCAGCGCGGCGACTTCGGGCACGAGGTTCATCGGGCGCTCCGGCAAGGGTCGCGACACCACGTCGCTTCGACGCATGTTAACCCGGGTGCTCGCGAGGTCGAAGACCGGACCGCGTCCGGCGTAGAATGCTGCGGTCCACCTTCGAGGCTTTGTTCATGAGCGCTGCAGCGGTCTACGATCTCCTGGTCATCGGTGCCGGCATCAACGGTGCCGGCATCGCCCGCGACGCCGCCGGGCGCGGGCTCAAGGTGCTGCTGGTCGACATGGACGACCTCGCGTCCGCGACCTCGCAGTGGAGCACCAAGCTGATCCACGGCGGGCTGCGCTACCTCGAGTACTACGAGTTCCGGCTGGTGCGCGAGTCGTTGGCCGAGCGCGAGGTGTGCCTGCGCCTCGCGCCGCATCTCGTGCAGCCGCTCTTGTTCGTGCTTGCCCACGAGCCGCACCTGCGCCCGGCGTGGATGATCCGCGCCGGGCTGTTCATGTACGACCACCTGTCGCAGCGGACGACACTGCCGGCGTCGTTCGGCGTCGACCTCGCGCACAGCAAGTGGGGCGCGGGCCTGAAGCAGGGATTCCAGAAGGGGTTCGTCTACGCCGACGCCCGGGTCGACGACGCCCGGCTGGTGGTCGCCGTCGCGATGAGTGCCCGCGCGCACGGCGCCGAAGTCCGCACCCGCACCCGGTTCGTCACCGGCAAGCGCGACGGCGGCATCTGGCGGGCGACGCTGCAGGGACCGGACGGACGCCGCGAGGAGGTCTGCGCCAAGGCGCTGGTCAACGTCACCGGGCCGTGGGTCAAGGTCGTCCGCGAGGAGGTCGGCACCAGGAGCGCAAAGGAGAACGTCCGCCACGTCAAGGGCAGCCACATCGTCGTGCCGCGGGTGCACGCCGAAGACCACGCCTACCTGCTGCAGAACGCCGACAAACGGATCGTGTTCGTGATCCCCTACCAGGACAAGTACTCGCTGATCGGCACCACCGACGCGACCACCGAGGACTTCGAGAAGCCGGAGATCTCCGAGGCCGAGATCGACTACCTGCTCGCGCTCGCCAACACCTACCTCGCCAAGCCGCTGACCCGCGCCGACGTTGCCTGGACATTCTCCGGCGTGCGGCCGCTGTACGACGACGGCGCGTCCGACCCGTCGGCGATCACGCGCGACTACGTGCTGCGCATCGACACCGGCGGCAACGGCACGCCGGCCGGCGCGCCGATGCTGTCGGTGTTCGGCGGCAAGCTGACCACCTACC
>DATIUK010000327.1:0-5885 GCA_035466885.1 Casimicrobiaceae bacterium | reverse complement strand
CAGCTCTACGCCGACCAGCAGCGCCACCAGGCGGCGATGGCGAGCGCGGATTGACGGACCCCGCACAAGGAGATTCCATGCTGACCCTGACCCTCCCCGAAACCCGCACGCCGGTGCGCGCCGCCACCGACGAGGTGCTGCTGGTCACCAACGCGGACCTGCGCGAGTCCGCCAACACCAAGTGCTGGCCGGTCCAGCAGCAGTTCGAGTCCAAGCTGCAGGAGGTCCTCGTCGCCCGCTTCGGCAAGCGGATGCGGCGCGCGCACCCGCTGAAGGCTGACAAGGGCCACGGCTTCATCAGTACCCAGCGCGAGGGCAGCGACGTGTTCGCGAGCCTCGACCCCGACGCGCCGCTGATCGTGCTGCTCACCGCCTGGCAGTACTCGCACCACCTCGCGCCCTCGCTCGTCCACCATCGCGGCCCGATCCTGCTGCTCGCGAACTTCGAGGGCACCTGGCCCGGCCTCGTCGGCATGCTCTGCCTCGCCGGCACGCTGACGAGCCTCGGCAAGCCGTACTCGCGGCTGTGGTCGGCGAGTTTCGACGACCCGTTCTTCTATCGCGGCCTCGAGGCATGGCTCAAGACCGGATCGATTCCGCACGACACGAGCTACCTGCACCCGATCGCGCCGTCGCACCCGGTGCGGGACACGCCGGCGGGCCGGATGGGAGCCGACGTCGGGCGCTTCGTCCTGCGCAACAAGGAGATCATCGGGCTGTTCGACACCTTCTGCATGGGCATGATCAACGGCGTGTTCCCGCAGAAGGCGCTGGCCGACATCGGCATGCCGCTCGAAGGCCTCTCGCAGTCCGACCTCCTCGCCGAGATGGCGCTGGTACCCGACGCCTTGCGCGAGCAGTGCCTCGCCTGGTACCAGGCGCAGGGGATGCGGTTCGAGTTCGGCAGCGACCCCGCGACCGAGCTCACCCGCGCGCAGGTGCTGGAGCAGTGCGCGATGCTGATCGCGCTCGGGCGCTTCGTCGACCGCTTCGGGCTGTCGGCGGTAGGCGTCCAGTACCAGCAGGGGCTCGCCCGGTGCTGCGCGGCGTCCGACTTCGCCGAGGGCGCGATCGGCAACGCCGCGCGATTCCCGATCCCCACCGCCGACGGCCGGATCGTCCGGCCCGGCAAGGCTATTCCCTGCATCAACGAGGTCGACTTGGGCACGGCCATCCCGCAGACGATGCTCTGGCGCCTGCTCGATTCGCTCGGCCTGCCGGCCGAGACGACGCTGCACGACATTCGCTGGGGCAGCGACTTCGAAGGCACGTTCTACTGGGACCTCGAGATCTCCGGCGCCGTCCCGTTCGCGCACCTGAAGGGTGGCATCGCCGGCGCGACCGGCTACCGGCAGTCGCCGATGTACTTCCCCAAGGGCGGATCGACGATCACCGGCCAGGGCAAGGCCGGGCGCTTCGTCTGGGCCCGCGCGCACTACGAAGGCACCGAGGTCGTGCTGCACATCGGCACCGGCCACGCGGTCGAGCTGCCGGCCGCCGAGTTCGAGCGCCGCCGTCGCGCGACGTCGTGGGAATGGCCGCTCTTGAACTGCGTGCTCGACGGGGTCTCGCGCGACCAGCTGATGGCGGGACACCAGAGCAACCACATCACCATCGCCTACGTCGACGAAGACAAGCTCCAGGACGTGCTGCGCGCCTTCGTCGCCCAGGCCTTGACGCAGAACATCCGTCCCGTCGTCGCCGGCGCGGCGTTCGCCGCGCTCTGACCCCGCATACGCGGCGCCGCCGCACCGCCGTCGGGGCGGGCGCGGCGACCGCGCCTCAGGCGAGGCGGACGACGGTTTCCAGCGTGTGCCGCGCGCCGGGCGCGAGCGCAAGCGCGTCGTCGAGCGCGTTCGCCGCCTCGACGCAGACCATCCCCGGCCACTCGTCGTCGCCGAAGTCCGGCATCGCCCGCGCCTTGGCGGTCCACGGGTTCCAGACGACGGTCGTGCGCGAACCCCGCTTGCCGACCGCGATCCGCCGCGCCCACGCCGGGTCGACGATGGTCGTTGTCGCCCCGGTCCCGAGATAGGGCCGGTCGGTCTCGCCGGCGAAGCGGATCGGCGCCGCGTCCTGGACGGCACGCTCGCCACCGCGCAGCTTGTCGACGTAGGTCGTGCCCGCGAGGCCCTCGATCGCCACCTGGCGGATGTCGCCGACGGCGAAATACGTGTGCAGCGCTTCCTGCACCGGGCACGCCGTCGGGCCGACGTTCTCGACGCCGAGCGCCACCGCGAGCTCGGTGCCGAAGCGCGCCTCGAGCGTCAGCCGCACGGCGTGCGGCCACGACGGTTCGCGGTCGGCGGGCACGTCGAGCGACAGTGCGACGGTGATCGTGTCGAGGGCGTCGCGCACGACGCGTTCGAGCGTCCACGGGACCAGGCGAACGAAGCCGTGCGGCGGCCGCGATGCGTCCGCCGGATGCGGACCGAACCAGGGGAAGCAGATCGGGATCCCGCCCCGGATCGGCCGACCCGGCTCGAACAGGCTGTGTCCGCTCATCCACAGCACCGGCCGCGCGCCGCGCGGCTGCCAGCCGGTGACGTGCGCACCGTAGAGGTAGATCTCGCCGGTGCACGCGGGCGTGTCGATCACGACCCGGTCGAATCCACCTCGGCCGCGCTCGAGCGTCGCGCCCGCGGGCATGGCAATCAGGGAAGCAGTCATCGGTATTGCGCCGGCACCCGACAGGGATTCGGCGGCGGTGTTGAAGGGTCGTTCAATGATAGAGCTTCCAGACCCTCCGCGCGGCTTCCACCGCGTGCAGAATTTCGCGATCGCCGCAGTCGGCCGTTGCCGGGTCGGTGACTTCGATGGTCACCGCGCGCAGGCGCGGGGAGCGCCAGAGCACCGCCTCGAGGACTTCGAGCAGCGGCGGCGGACACAGCGTCGTCGCGACGAACGCACCCGCCGCTGCCGCCGGCTGCCGGGCCGACACGTGGATCTCGACCACCCGCGTCAAGTCGACGCGGTCGAGGTACGACAGCGCGTCGATGCCGCAGTCGACCGCGTTGTGATGCAGGTTGTCCACGTCGAGTACGATGCCGCAGCCCGTCGCCGCGCAGAGGCGGTTGAGGAACGCCGGTTCGCTCATCTCCTGCTGCGGGACGCCCGTGGCGTAGAAGTTGTTCTCGAGCAGGAACGGCACCGGCAGCAGCGCCTGCACCTCGCGGACGCGCGCCGCCACGCGCGCGAGCGCGCGGCCGTCGCAGGCGATCGGCACCAGGTGCGGCAGGCGTCGCGCAGCGCCGTCGTCGTCGTCGGCCATGAGGTGCTCGCTGAACCAGCGAAAGTCGAAGCGTGCCTGCCAGTCGGCGATGCGCTCGAGGTGGCGGCGGTCGAGCGGCGCCGCGCCGCCGATCGCGAGGCCGGTGCCGTGCGCGACCAGTGGCCGGTCGGCGGCGACGGCATCGAGCACCCGCAGCGCGTCGGCAATCGCTGCCGAACGTTCCGGCGTCGCGTTCGCTGCGGGCCAGAATGCCTCGGGGATGACGCTCAGGAAGTCGACGGCGCCGCGGTTGCGGCGGACGAATCCGGCGAGCTCTGGGGCATAGAGGATGCCCACGCCGAGGCGCGTCGGCGCCGTCGCGGCGAAACGGTACGGGCCGCTCTCCCAGGGTTCCGCTGCAGTGCCGGTGTCGAACACGTCTTCCCCTTTCCACGATCGGTCGCCGCCGTCGGCTGGCATTCGTCGCCGGCGCCCGGCAAGGGCAGCCGGCTGACGCAGCGCGGCGAATTCGGGAAGTATCGGCGGCGAAGCCGCAATCCTTAGCCCCTGCTTAGTCGTTGAGTTGCAACGGGCGCGGCCCAGCGCCGTGCGTCTGGTGCGGCGCTTGCTTGCCTGTCAGTTTGCCCAGGTTGGACTTTCTTCATGTCGGTGTCATAATCGGAGCACACGATGGCGAAACAAGCGGGCGACACGCCCCGCGGTTCGCCCGTCCCGGTGGAATTGCCGGGATGGCATGCGATCCACTTGCCGAGGAGGCCCCGAATGAAGAAGCGCAATCGGCGCCACCCGCCCGACGTCGCGCCGGCCGGCACGACCGCGACGTCCGGCGGCGACGAACAGGGCGAAGCGACGCTGCCGGCGATCATCGCCGGCGCATTCGAGCGCATCAACATACGGCTGCGCGCGCGCATGCTGGGCCGGCTGCTGGCGTCGGCCGGACCGATCGCGCTGACCGTCGTCGGCGGCGGCGTGTTCGCCAAGTACGCCGCCCAGGCGCGCTGGCCGGTGATCCCCGTCTCGTTTGCCGACGCGGCGCGCGCGACGTCCGGGCAGGTGCACGAGCTCGTCCGCTACCTGCAGCAGAGCAATCCGCAACTCGTGAGCCAGATCTTCGACATCCTCGCCCGCGATACGGCCACGATCGCCGCACTGGGTGCGTCGGTCGCGGCACTCACGTTGCAGCGCCTCGCCGCTTCGACGGCGAAGCGCCGGGACGGCTGACCGCTTCGACCCTGCCGAGGGTCAGTCGCGCAGGGATGCCCTGGCGCGGTTTGCGGTGGCGCGCTTGGGGGCGGCCCGGCGCGCAGGCCACAGTTCGGCGAGCACCTGCAGCAGCCCCTGCACCACCGGATCCTTCTCGCGCTCGATCCGATAGACGAACTGCAGCTGGGTGGCGAGCCGCGCATCGCCCCACAGGCAGACCTGACCGGCGGCCTCGGCGGCAAGTGCCAGGTCCTCGCGCATCAGCGCCACGCCCAGGCCGCCGACGACCAGCGCGCTGATCACGACGTCGTTGTCGGCCTCGATGCGCTTGGTCGGCGCCAGCCCCCGGCCGCGGAACCACTCGGTGGCGAGCGCATGGTGGGTGCTGACCGGCGGCGCCATCACCCACGGCAACGCAGCGATGCCGTCCCAGCCTGCGACCTCGATGTCCTTGCGCCAGGCCGCCGGCGCGGCGACCCGGTAGGCGATCTCGCGCAGGTGGCGCGCGCCGACCGCGGGATGGGCGAGGTCGCCGTAGTAGAAGCTCGCGTCGAGGATGCCGTCGCGAACCCGCTCGAACGCGACTCCCGAGACCTCGTGCTCGAGCTCGATCTCGAGCGCGGGGAAGCGGTTGATCGCTTCACTCAGGAATTCGGCGACGCGGATGAACTCGGGATCGGCGAGCGTCCCCACCCGGACCCGGCCGCCGACTTCTCCGCGGATCGCCCGGGCGGCGTTCTTGAGCGCCTGCGCCGCAGTGACGACCTGCTCGGCTTCCGGCAGCAGGCGACGGCCGGCCGCGGTCAGCGTCATTCCCGACGACGACCGGTCGAACAACGTCACGCCGAGCTCATCCTCCAGCGCCTTGACCTGCGCGGACAGCGCCGGCTGGCTGAGATGGAGCCGCTCGGAGGCCCGGGTCAGGTGACCCAGTTCGGCAACGACGACAAAACTGCGCAGCTGATAGAGCTCCATCTGGTTCCCGGTTCCCTATCCCTCCAACCCGAATGATACGCGGTTCTTGTGCAATGCACCAATTCGTACCGACGCATCGAAGAAAGGAATGTCGATGATAGGAAACAGTGATTGGATTTCGTCACACCATTGCCGTAAATTCGTTTGTGCTAAGCACAACCCCGGATCGCGCAACAGGACCCACCACCGAAAACGCCGGCCGAACGACCCCGAATCGAGCACCCGCGAACCGCTATCGTCCGCACCGATGCCGGAACCACCAGACGGCATCAAAATTGCTTGATTCCCGGTAGACCGGCACCTGCTGGTCATCCGGAAACGTCGAAACGTACCTTCACCCACCGAGCCATGAAAGACCACGCCACCCGCGAAGCGACACCCCTGTTCGGCAGCTCCAGGTTCGCAGACGCTGCCGTTCCCCGCCCGGCCGAATCGAGCGACGAGACGACGGTCGCGCCGCAGGCGCAGGGGGTGG
>DATIUK010000326.1:0-5002 GCA_035466885.1 Casimicrobiaceae bacterium | reverse complement strand
CGAGGCGATGTTGATGATCTTGCCGGACTTGCGCGCCAGCATCGAACGTCCGACGGCCTGGCAGAGAAAGAACGGAGCGCTCATGTTCACGTCGATGACGAAGTCCCAGTCCTTGCGCGGGAACTCGGCGGCCTTGTGACGGCTCTGCACGCCGGCGCAATTGATCAGGATGTCGATGGCGCCGAGGCTCGCTTCGACGCGCGCGACGAGTCCGGGGATCCCATCGATGTCGGCGAGGTCGTGCTCGAAGAACGCGCCGCGGGCGCCGGTGGCTACGATCTCCTCGACGACTTTGGGATCGCTCCGGCGGCCGACTGCGGCGACGTCGGCACCGGCCGCCGCGAGACCCACTGCCATCGCCCGGCCGAGACCGCGGCTGCTGCCGGTGACCAGCGCCACCTTGCCCTTCAAGCTGAACAGGTCGTTCATTTCCAATCCGTCCGGGGTTCGTTGCCGGCTACAGCCGGAAGATCATCTTGATGACGTTGCTGCCCTGGAGCAGGTCCTGGAACACGGCCGGGGCCGCGTCCGGCGCCGACTCGGTGAGCAGCAGGTCGAAATCGACGCGCTTGCTCTGCAGCATGTCGATCGCGATCTCGAAGTCGCGGCGCTCGTAGACGCGGATGCCGAGGATCGTCAGTTCCTTGAATTCGACCTTCAGCAGGTCGACTTCGGGCGGCTTCTTGTACGAGCCGACGACGATGGCCGTTCCGTGCACGCGGATGACGTCGAGCAGCGTCGCCTGCACGGAGGGGTGCGCGGCGCAGTCGAACGCGAAGTCGGCGTTCGAGCCGCCGGTGATCTCACCCACCCGTGCGCGGACGTCCTCCTTCGCGCCGTCGATCGCCGTGCAGCCCATCTTCGCCGCGACGGCCAGCCGGTGCGGGTTGGTCTCGATGACGATGACCTCGGAGGCGCCGAAGTACTGCAGGCAGGCCGCCACGCACAGGCCGATCGGGCCGGCGCCGTAGACGACGGCACGGTCGCCCGGCTTGTAGCCCGAGCGGCGCACGGCGTGGACGCCGACGGCGAGCGGCTCGATGAACGCGCCGAGCTTCAACGGCAGGTCGCGCGGGATCTCCATGATCTTGTCGGCCGGCACCTTCACGTACTCGGCCATCGCGCCGTCGCGGTCGATGCCGATCAGGCGCAGCGTGTTGCAGACGTGCGCGGCGCCGGAGAGGCAGGGCTCGCAGTGGCCGCAGGAGAGCAGCGGGTAGACCGTCACCGGCGTGCCGTCGGGCAGCGTCGGGTGCCCCTTGACGATGGTGCCCGAGAACTCGTGGCCCATGATCAACGGCGCTTTCGCACGCGGGTGCACGCCCTGGTAGATGAACATGTCGGTGCCGCAGACGCCGACGTAGGCCACCTTGACCAGGACCTCGCCGGCGGCGATCTCCGGCATCGGCTTGTCTTCGACGGCGACTTCGCGGGGGTTCCGGTAGACGATGCTCTTCATGCGTTTGCTCCCGAAGCAGGTCAGAACTTGTTCATCTGGTAGAGCGGCGGCTCGCCGTGGAGCACCCGGCGGACTTCCTCGGCGGCCTTGCGCTTCAACTCCTGCATGGCCTCGTCGGAGTGCCATGCCATGTGCGGCGTGCACAGGAAGTTGTCGTAGCGGAACAGCGGGTGGTCGGGCGTGCCCGGCTCGCGGGCGAGCACGTCGAGCGCCGCGCCGGCGAGCTTGCCGGCATGCAATCGCTGCTCGAGCGCCACTTCGTCGACGATCGATCCGCGCGCCGTGTTGATGAGGAACGCCGACGGCTTCATCTTCGCCAGTGCGGTCGCGTCGATCAGGTTGCGGGTCTCTTCGGTCAACGGGCAGTGGACCGACACGACGTCCGACTGCGCGAGCAGTTCCGGCAGGTCGACCAGCGTCACGAACGAAGGCACGTCGTCCGGGCCGAGGTACGGGTCGCAGCCCAGCACGCGCATGCCCAGCGCGTGCGACTTCTGTGCCATCGAGCCGCCGATGCGGCCGACGCCGATGATGCCGATGGTCTGGATCTGGTGCCGGCGCACCGGCTGCATCAGGCGGAAGTCCCACTGTCCGCGCTTGACCAGGCTGTTCGCCTGGGCGAGCTTGCGCGTGAGGCAGAGCATCAGGCCGAGCGCGTGGTCGGACACCTCGTGCGTGCCGTAGTCGGGCACGTTGCAGACGACGATGCGGTGGTCGGCCGCGGCCTGCAGGTCGATGGTGTCCACGCCGACGCCGTAGCGGGCGACGATCCGGCAGCGGGGAAGCTGCTCCAGCACGCGTCGGGTCAGCGGCGCGTACTGGATGAGGAGCCCTTCCGCATCGCCGCACTGGGCGATCACTTCGTCCTCGGTCCGGCAGGCGAGCCAGCGCAGCGTGCCGCAGGTGCTGGCCAGCACGCCCTGCTCGATGTCGATCGTCGGGTGTTCGCAGTCGGCGACGATCGCCACGCGGTGCCCGGACTGGGCTGTGGGTGCGGTGCCGCCGGGCTGCCTGGTTGCTGCGGGAGTCATGGACGCCTTTCGACCGGGGAAGTTTGTCGAGGGGTCGGGGAGGGCGCTGTCGAAGTTTTTCTTTGAACAGCGTTCCGACATGCTAACATGCTTGCTAGAAAACGGAATAGCGTTCCGATTTTCTTTTTGTTGCGCGATGTCGAGCGATTCCCGACAAAAAATGTCAACTAATCCGGGCTCCGGAATCTCCGACGGCAGGCCGGTTGCCCCGGCCGACGGGCCCGCGTCGTCGACGGCCAGGCACACCGGCCGCGCGCCGCGCGCCGCGGTTGACAACGCGGCGGCGAACGGCGAAAACACGGTGAGCCGTGCCGCCCCGGATGCCGCGATGACCGAGAAGATCAACACCGGTGTCGACAAGACACTGAACATCCTCGAGTTCGTCGCCCAGCACGGCCGACCGGCCTCGCTGGCTGAAGTCGCCAAGGGCGTCGGGATGCCCAAGACCACCGCGCACCGGATCCTCGAGATTCTGGCGGCGCGCGACTACGTCGAGTGGCACGCCGACAGCGAGAAGTTCACGCTCGGGCTGAAGGCGCTGGAGATCGGCGTCAGCGGCCTCACCGGGCTCGACATCGTCGACGTGGCGATCCCCTACCTGCAGGAACTGTCCGCGTCGGTCGGCGAGACCTCGTTCCTGGGCGTCTACAACAACGGCGACATCGT
Organism: Casimicrobiaceae bacterium; assembly: GCA_035466885.1. Lineage (GTDB taxonomy): Bacteria > Pseudomonadota > Gammaproteobacteria > Burkholderiales > Casimicrobiaceae > CAIWHR01. Next base: position 1,846 of record DATIUK010000326.1, on the reverse strand, counting down.
CTACCTCTACAAGGCCGAAGGCACGGGCTCCATCCAGACGACCGCGCGGCTGGGCAGCCGGCGCCCGGCGTACTGCACGGCGCTGGGCAAGGTGATCCTCGCCAACCTGCCGCTGGAGGAGACCGACCGGGTGCTCGAGAAGAAGCTCATCCGCTTCACTGGCCGTACCGTCGTCGACCGCGTCAAGCTCTACGAGGAGTTCGCCAAGGCCCGCAGCTCCGGCTACGCGATCGACGACGAGGGCATCGAGGTCGGGCTCTACTGCCTCGCGGTGCCGATCTACAACTACACGGGCTCGGTCGTCGGAGCGATCAGCATTTCGGGACCCTCGACGCGGATGCTGGAGCAGTGGGACCGGATGATCGACGCGCTGAAAGGCGCAGGCGACATGATTTCGCGGCGGCTGGGTTACGTCCGGGCGATGCGCTCCAGGGCGACGCACGCGGCGCGCGGAACCGCCGCCGACTGAAGAGAGCACTAGGCCGCGCGCCCGGCCAGTTCCAGCACGCCCGCCCAGACGCCGTCGTCGACGACGATGCCGTGCGCCCGATGGTCGATGCGCGTGCGCAGCTGCGCCTCGCCCGGGTAGCGGACCTCGCGGGCGTCCTCGGCCGGCGTCGACGACCGGACGTAGTCGACCACGCCGTCGGCGATGCGCTCGGTGAACTCCACGCCGCCCAGTTGGCGCGGGTCGAAGGCGATGAAGACCTGCGAGCAGCCGCCGCAGCTGCCGCGACCGACGCGGTCGATCCCGTTCGTCGCGAGTCCCTCGGCGAGCACCGCGGCGACGGTGTCGAGCAGGATCGCGAGGCCCGAGCCCTTCCAGTATCCCGTCGGCAGGATGCGCATCGACTGCTCGATCGGACCCGGCTCCGCGGTGAGCCGTCCCTCCGCGTCGAAGCCGCCCGGCGTGGGAAGCGTCTCGCCCTTGAGCCGGGTGACCTGCAGCTTCCCGTACGAGTACTGCGACATCGCCATGTCGAGGACCAGCGGCCCCTTGGCGCGCGGCACCGCGATCACGAACGGGTTGTTGCCGATGCGCGTGTTGCGAGCGCCCCAGGCCGGCATGCACGCCTCGGTGTTGGTCCACGCGATCGCGACCAGTCCGCGCTCGGCGGCGCGCCAGCCGTAGGTGCCGCCGCGCATCCAGTGCGTCGTGTTGCGCAGCGTGACGATGCCCACGCCCTGCGTCGCCGCGATCTCCTGCGCGCGGTCGATCGAGAACAGCGCGTTGAGGATGCCGGGGCCGAAGTTGCCGTCGAGCACCTCCAGCGCGCCCAGCTGCCGGACCGGGGTCGGCCGGCCGCCGAGGTCGATCCAGCCGCGGCGGACGTAGTCGACGAACCGCGCGACGCGGTTGAGGCCGTGCGAGTAGACGCCGTCGCAGCTCGACTCGGTGTGCACGCGTGCGCAGGCGTCCGCGTCGTGCTCGTTCATGCCGGCGTTGACGAACGCGTCGCGGACGGTCGCGTGCATCTCGTCGAAAGGAATGCGGGTCATCGGAGTGCTTTCGTTTCAGTACGCGGGGCTGCGCGCGGCGGGCGGCCGGTCGTGCCTCCGGTTCACCAGTTCCACAGCGTGCCGTCCTCGAGCCGCGCCACGGGCAGGTAGGCGCGCTCGTAGGGGTAACGGGCGGCCAGCGCCTCGTCGATGTCGACGCCGTGACCGGGCGCATCGCCCGGATGCATGCTGCCGTCGGCGAAGTTCCAGGCGTGCGGAAAGACTTCCAGCGCCGGCGCCGGATAGCCCATGTACTCCTGGATGCCGAAGTTGGGCACCCACAGGTCGAAGTGCAGCGCGGCGCCCATGCAGACCGGCGACAGGTCGGACGGGCCGTGGCAGCCGG
>DATIUK010000325.1:0-13295 GCA_035466885.1 Casimicrobiaceae bacterium | reverse complement strand
GCAGCGGCTGGTCGCCGCCGCCTGCGTGCTGTCGGCGCTTGCCGCGCTGCCCGTGCTCGCCGTCGTCGCCACCGGCCTCGCCGGCGGCGGCCTCGCGACGTGGTCGCACCTCGCCGCAACGGTGCTGCCCGGCTACCTCGGCAACACGCTGCTGCTGGTCGCGCTGGTGGGTGCCGGCGTCGCCTTCGGCGGGACGGTGAGCGCGTGGCTCGTCACCAACCGGCGCTTTCCCGGGTCCGCGTTCTTCGAGTGGGCGCTGCTGCTGCCGCTGTCGATGCCGGCGTACGTGCTGGCCTACGCCTACACCGACTGGCTCGAGTATGCGGGCCCGGTGCAGTCCTGGCTGCGCGCGGGGTTCGGCTGGTCGCACGGCGACTACTGGTTTCCGGACGTGCGCTCGCTCGGCGGCGCGGCGACGATGTTCGTCGCCGTGCTCTACCCCTACGTCTACCTGCTGGCGCGCACCGCGTTCCTCGAGCGCCCAGCGTCCCTCGTCGAGGCGGCCCGCACGCTGGGCGAGGGCCCGCGCGGCGCGTTCTGGCGCGTCGAGGTGCCGCTCGCGCGCCCGGCGATCGCCGGCGGCGTCGCGCTCGCGCTGATGGAGACGCTCGCCGACTACGGGACCGTCGCCTACTTCGCCGTCGACACCTTCACGACCGGCATCTACCGGGCGTGGTTCGCATTGGGCGACCGGGTCGCGGCGGCGCAGCTGTCGACGCTCCTGCTGCTGCTCGTCGTCGGCGCGGTGATCATCGAACGGCGGTCGCGACGCGCCCAGCGCTTCGCCGGCGGCGCCCGGCAGCGCAACCTGCAGCCGCCGCTGCGACCGCGGCTCGCCGGCGCGCGCGGCTGGCTCGCGTCGGCCATCTGCGCCGCACCCGTCGTCGTCGGCTTCGCGCTGCCGGTGCTGCTGCTGCTGCGCCTCGTGCTGCGCGAGCCGGACCTCCTGCCGTTCGCGCGCTTCGCGGAGCTCGGCTGGAACAGCTTCCGCGTGGCCGGCACCGCCGCCGTGCTCGCCGTCGTCCTCGCCGTCATCGTCGCCTACGCGCTGCGCGTCGTCCCCGGCGCGCTCACCCGCGCGGCGAGCCAGGCGCTGGCGCTGGGCTACGCGGTGCCGGGCACCGTGTTGGCCGTGGGCGTGCTGCTGCCGGTCGGCGCGCTGGACGTCTGGATAGCCGGCACGCTGCAGGCGCACGCCGGCATCAACCCGGGGCTCGTCCTGACGGGCACCGTCGTCGCGCTGATCTACGCCTATCTGGTCCGCTACTTCGCGGTGGCGTGGAACAGCATCGAGCCGGGATTCGCCCGCATCACGCCGAGCATGGACGCGGCCGCCCGCGGCCTCGGCGCGGGCACGACCGGGACGCTGCTGCGCGTCCACGCACCGCTGCTCGCGCGCAGTGCCGCGGCCGCCGCGCTGCTGGTGTTCGTCGACGTGATGAAGGAGCTGCCGGCGACGCTGGTGATGCGCCCGTTCAACTTCGACACGCTGGCGACGCAGACCTACACGTTCGCGAAGGACGAGCGCCTGTCCGAAGCGGCCCTGCCCTCGCTCGCCATCGTCGTCGTCGGCGTGCTGCCGCTGCTGCTGCTCGCGCGGGCGGTGCGCCTCGGGGCTCGCGGGGCCCGGCCGCGGGCACGGCTCGAGGCTGCCGCCCTGCCCGTCGCGCGCTGAGCCTCCTGCGGAAGTTGAACCCGGTGCCGCGGAAGCGGAGAATGAACGACCGCCGTTCCGGTGTCCATCACGCCGATCCCGAGCGCAGGGCGTCGTGACGGAGACCGGCTGCACCACAATCGCCGGATCCGCCGGTGCGGCATCCAGGATCCTGCGGCACGGCCGGTGCCGCGCGACTCGCATGCCGCGGCCGCGCGCCACGGTGGTCGTTTCGGCGTTCCGCCAAGCTGCAACCACTCTCACCGAGGAAGAACCATGTCAAGCGTCGGATACCACGAACCCGTGTCGGAGCTTTCGGATGCAACACGGGACATGCATCGAGCCATCGTCTCGCTGATGGAAGAACTGGAAGCGGTGGATTGGTACAACCAAAGGGCCGACGCCGCCAGGGATCCCGAGTTGCGGGCGATCCTCGAACACAATCGCGATGAAGAGAAGGAGCACGCGGCGATGGTCCTGGAGTGGATTCGCCGGAAGGACCCGTCCTTCTCCAAGGAACTGAAGGACTACCTGTTCACGGACAAGGCGATCGCGCACCCCTGACGCCGGGCGCTACTTCCAGCCGGCGCGGTCGAGGAGCTTCTGCGCGGCCGGGGTGTTGCGCCCCAGCACCGCGATCGGCAGCGGATCGGCCTTGAAGCTGCCGAGCGACTCGAGCTCGGGGTTCTTCGCCACGGCGCCCTTCACCGCGGGCCACTCGTTGTTGCCGTTGGCGAAATACGCCTGGGCCTCGTCGCTGGCGAGGTACTCGAGGAACCGGCGCGCGTTCTCCGGATGCGGCGCGTGCTTCAACACGCCCGCGCCGGCGACGTTGAGATGCGTGCCGTACGAGGCCTGGTCGGGCCAGACGAGGCCGACCTTGGCCGCCCAGTCGCGCTCCTCGGGCTTGGTCGAGCGCATCAGGCGCACGTAGTAGTAGGTGTTGGTCAGCGCGACGCCGCACTCGCCGGCGGCAACCGCCTTGATCTGGTCGGTGTCGCCGCCGCGCGGCGTGCGCGCCATGTTGGCGACCACGCCGCGCGCCCACTTCTCGGTCCCGGGTTCGCCGAGGTGGTCGATCAGCGCCGCGACGAGCGACAGGTTGTACGGATGGCTGCCGGAGCGCGTGCAGACCCGGCCCTTGTTCTTCGCGTCGGCGAGCGACTCGTAGCTGGGAACGTCGGCGGGGCTGATGGCGGCCTTGTTGTAGACGATCACCCGCGCCCGGCTCGAGAAGCCGAACCAGTCGCCAGCGGGGTCGCGCAGCGCCGCGGGGATGCGCTCGGCCAGCACCGCCGACTTGACGGGCTGGAACAAGCCCTGCTGCTGGGCCGACCACAGGCGGGCGGCGTCGACGATCAGCAGCACGTCGGCGGGGCTCTGCGCCGCCTCGGTGCGGATGCGCTCGAGCAGCTGGTCGTCGCCGGCCTCGATCCGGTTGATCTTGATGCCGGTCGCCTTGGTGAAGTTGGCGTAGAGGGCCTCGTCGGTCTGGTAGTGCCGCGCCGAATAGAGGTTGAGCACGGGTTCCTCGGCGGCGTGGAGCGCCGGGGCGGCCGCGGCGAAGAGCGCGGCAAGCGCGACGCGACGGACGACGGTGACAAGGCGGCGGACAGGCTGGGTCGAAGACATGGGCGTGGCGCGCGTGGGGTTGAAGGAGGGTCCCATTTTCCAGCCCGCGGGCTGCCCTGTCAATACGAATGAGAATTATTCTTATTTAGATTAACGCCTGTTGCGCCGGCGCGACGCCCGGCCGGCGCCGGAGGGGGTCAGCCGCTGTTGCGCAGGCCCGCGGCGAGGCCATTGATCGTCAGGTGGATCGCCCTCTGGGTGCGCTCGTCGGTCTGCCCCGCCCGGTAGCGGTGCAGGAGCTCGACCTGCAGGTGATTGAGCGGGTCGAGGTAGGGAAAGCGATTGCGGATGCTGCGCGCCAGGGTCGGGTTGTCGTCGAGCAGGCCGCGGTGCTCGGTGATCGCGAGGACGTAGCGGACCGACGCCTCGTGCTCGGCGGCGATGCGCCCGAAGATCGCCTTGCGCACCGCTTCGTCCGGGCACAGCTCGGCGTAGCGCGAGCCGATCGCGAGGTCGGTCTTCGCCAGCACCATCGCCATGTTCGACAGCACGCTGCGGAAGAACGGCCAACGGTCGTGCATCTCGGCCAGGAGGCGCAATCCCCGTCCGTCGGGCTGGGTCGCGAGCCACGCTTCGACCGCCGAGCCGAACCCGTACCAGCCGGGCAGCATCAGCCGGCACTGGCCCCAGCTGAACACCCAGGGAATCGCGCGCAGGTCCTCGATTCGCGTCGACGCGGTCCGCGATGCCGGCCGGCTGCCGATGTTGAGGCCCGCGATTTCGGCGATCGGCGTGGTCGCCCGGAAGTACTCGACGAAGGCGGGCGTCTCGTAGACGAGCGCACGGTAGGCCCTGCAGGCGTGCCCCGACAGCGCTTCCATCGCGGCGAAGTAGACCGCCGCACGGTTGCCCAGCCGCTCATTGTCGAGCAGGCTGCCCTCGAGCGCGGCGGCGACCAGCGCCTCGAGATTGCGGCGCCCGAGCGCCGGGTCCGAGTACTTGCTGGCGATGATCTCGCCCTGCTCGGTGACGCGCAGGCCGCCGCGGACGCTGCCGGCCGGCTGGGCGAGAATCGCCTCGTAGCTCGGGCCGCCGCCGCGACCGACGGTGCCGCCGCGGCCGTGGAAGAGGCGCAGCTTGACCCCGCTGGCGCCGAACAGCTCGACCAGCGTGCGCTCGGCCCGGTACAGCGCCCAGTTGGCGGTGACGTAGCCGCCGTCCTTGTTGCTGTCCGAATAGCCCAGCATCACCTCCTGCCACGCGCCGCGCCCGTCGAGCCAGCTCCGGTAGAGCGGCAGCGCGAACGCCGCGCCCATGATCTCGCCGCAGCGCGCGAGGTCGTCGATGGTCTCGAACAGCGGCACGATGTTGAGCGCCAGCGCGTCGGCCTTGAGCAGCCCCACTTCCTTCAGCAGCACGCCGACTTCCAGCAGGTCGGACACCGACTGGCACTTGGAGATCACGTAGTTGGGCAGCGCGTCGGCGCCGAAGCGGCCGTGGATCGCCGCCGCCCGCTCGAGGATCGCGAGCTCGGAGCCGACCCGCGGCGAGTAGTCGAGGTGCGGCGAGTGCAGGAGCCGCGGGCTGCCGAGCTCGCGCGCGAGCAGGGCGACGCGCTCGTCCTCCGGCAACCCCTCGTAATCGTCGGCGACGCCGGCGGCGGCCAGCAGCTCGGCGACGACCGCCGCGTGCACGTCGGAGTTCTGGCGCAGGTCGATCTCGGCGAGGTGGAAGCCGAACACCTCGACCGCGCGGAGAAGCGGCGCCAGGCGCCGGGTGGCGAGCGCCGGCGCACCGTGCGCCGTCAGCGAATCGCGAACGACGCCCAAGTCCGCGAGCAGCTCGCGCGGCGCCGCGTACGGCGCGAGGCTGCCGTGCGGCGCGCGGGCGGGGACGAAGGCGGCGAGCTCCCGCGCCGTGGCGGCGAGACGGGAGTAGACGCCGATCAGCGCCTGCCGGTACGGCTCGTCGGAGCGGTGCGGATTGGTGTCGTTCGCGGCGGCGGCGAGCCTCAGGAGCTCGGGCGTGGCCTCGACCAGCCGCGTCGACAGCGACAGCTCGCCGCCCAGCGCGTGCACCTCGTCGAGGTAGTGCGCGAGCGCGACCGCCGACTGCGCCCGGATGGCGTAGTCGAGCGTCTCGGCCACGACGAAGGGGTTGCCGTCGCGGTCGCCGCCGATCCACGAGCCCAGCCGCAGGAACGGCGGCGGCGAGAAGCCCGACAGCGCGAAGCGGCGCCGCGCGTGCGCCTCGAGCGCCGCGTAGATCTTTGGCACCTCGGCGAGGAACGTGTAGCGGTAGTAGGCGAGGCCGTTCTCGATCTCGTCCTTCACCTTGAGCTTTTCCAGCCGGATCATCGCCGTCTGCCACAGCGTCAGGACCTGGCGCTGCAGGTCGCCGTCGAGCTCCTCGATCTCGTCGCGGGTCAGCTGGACGCGCTCGCGCCACTGCAGCAGCCGGGCGATCTCGCGTTCGCAGTCGAGGATGCTCTTGCGCTGCACCTCGGTCGGGTGCGCCGTCAGCACCGGCGCAATCAGCGCCTGTCCGAACCACTGCAGCAGCGCGTCGGCCTGCGTGCCGTGCGCGGCGACCCGCTCGACGGCGTCGGCGAGGCTGCCCCGCTGCGGCGGCGAGCCCGCCAGCGCGTGCGCCCGGCGACGGCGGTTCTGGTGGACGTCCTCGGCGATGTTGGCGAGGTGCGAGAAGTAGCTGAACGCCCGCACGACGTGCAGCGTCTCGGCGATCGGCAAGCCGCTCAACAGCGCGTCGAGCTCCGCCTTGACCGCCGGCGCGAGATCGGGCCCCGCGCGCCGGAACCGGATCGCGGTCTGCCGGATGGCCTCGATCCGCGCGTAGACGGCGTCGCCCGCCTGCTCGCGCAGGACGTCGCCCAGGAGGCGCCCCAGCAGGCGCGTATCCTCGCGCAGGGGCAGGTCCTTGTCGGGTGCTTCGCTCGGCGGCTGAGTCATGGCGGGGAACCGGGTATCGAGGGGCGGCCGAGTCGCCGGGACGACCGATGTCGCACCGCAACAAGACGCGTCGATTGTAGCGATTTTGCGCGTTCGCCCCAATCGATTATGCTGCGGCGCATACGCCCGCGGGCGGCACGCCCCTTCCGGAGCCCCAAGCGCCATGACCCAAGCCCAGAACGCCCTCCCCAGCCTCCAATCCCTGCGCGACGCCGCGCGCGCAACCACGCTCGGCGGTCTCTTCGCCGCCGATCCGGCGCGGTTCGAAACCTTCTCGTGGTCGTGGGACGGCTGGCTCGTCGACCTGTCGAAGGAGCGGCTGACGAAAGAGGTCCTCGCCGCGCTGCTGCGCGAGGCCGACGCCGCCGGGCTGCCGGCGTGGATCGCGGCGCTGTTCGCCGGAGAGAAGATCAACCAGAGCGAGGGCCGGCCGGCGCTGCATATGGCGCTGCGCCAGCAGAACGACACGCCGGTCGAGGTCGACGGGCAGGACGTGATGCCGGCGGTGCGCGCGGCGCAGGCGCGCATCGCCGCGCTCGCGACCACGCTGCGCGACGGCCGGCGCCTCGGTGCCACGGGACGCGCGATCCGCGACGTCGTGCATATCGGCATCGGCGGCTCCGACCTCGGGCCGCGCCTGGTCTGCGACGCGCTGGGCGCGCTGCCGGCCGCCGGCGACAATCCTCCGGGCGTGCGCTTCGTGTCCAACGTCGACCCGGAGCACCTTGCCCGGGCGCTGCACGGACTCGACCCGCAGACCACGCTGTTCGTCGTCGTGTCCAAGACCTCACGACGCAGGAGACGCTCGCCAACGCCTCGGCGGCGCGCGACTGGCTCGCCGCGGCGCTGCCGGCCGGTGCCGCCGTCGGCTCGCACTTCGTCGGCGTGTCGAGCAACGTCGCCGCCGCGCGCTCGTTCGGCATCGCCGACGCCGACGTGCTGCCGATGTGGGACTGGGTCGGCGGGCGCTATTCGCTGTGGTCGGCGGTCGGGCTGCCGATCGCCATCCGCCTGGGGCCCGCGCGCTTCGCCGAGCTCCTGGCCGGCGCCGCGAGCGTCGACGAGCACTTCCGCAGCGCGCCGTTCGAGCGCAACCTGCCGGTCCTGCTCGGCCTCGTCGGCTGGTGGAACACGCGCTTCCTCGGCCACCCCGAGCGCGTGGTGGTCCCCTACGCGCACGCCCTCGGGCTGCTGCCCTCGTTCCTGCAGCAGCTGGTGCTGGAGAGCAACGGCAAGCGGGTGCGCCGCGACGGCGACGCGCTGACCCAGCCGTCCTGCGCCGCGCTGTGGGGCATGACGGGAACCGACGGGCAGCACGCGTTCTTCCAGTGGCTGCACCAGGGGCTGCGCGAAGCGCCGGTCGAGTTCATCGTGCCGCTCGCCGCCGCGCATCCGCACGGCCGGCAGCAGACGCTGCTCGTCGCCAACGCGCTTGCGCAGGCGCAGGCGCTCCTCGCCGGGCGCGACCCCGCCGCGCTGCGCTCGGAGCTCGCCGGCAAGGGCCTCTCGGGTCCGGCGCTGGATGCGGCCATCGCCGCGCGCGTCTGCCCGGGCAATCGCGCGTCGACGATGATCCTGCTGCCGGCGCTCGATGCCCGGCGCCTGGGCCAGCTCCTCGCGCTGTACGAGCACAGGACGTTCGTCGAGGCGGTGCTCGCGGGCATCAACTGCTACGACCAGTTCGGCGTCGAGCTCGGCAAGACGCTCGCCGGCCCGATCATCGCCGCGCTGGCTGAAGGCACCCCGCTGCCGGACACCGCCGACGCCTCGACCCGCGGACTGGTCGCGCGGGTGCGCGCGGCCGCCGGCGCCCGCTGAGCGCGGCCCAGCGACGCGCCGGGCGACGCGCGCGCGTCAGCCGTTGCCGCGTGCGGCCTTGAGCGCGACGGCGAGCTCGAAGACCGCCGCCGCGTAGAGCCGGCTGCGGTTGTAGCGCGTGATCACGTAGAAGTTGTGGCAGGCGATCGCGTAGCGCGCGGACTCGCCCGCGGGACCCTTTTCCTCGAGCAGCAGCAGCCCGACCGGCACGTCGGCGAGGTCGTCCGGCGGCCGGTCGATGGCGACCCCGTCGCCCGCCCAGGCCGCCACCGCGCGCCGCTCGGAGAGGCCACCGTCGAGCCGGCGCAGCACGGCATCGGTGTCGCCGGTCGTGAAGGCCGCGGGCAGCAGCACCGGCTGGCCGCGCTGCCAGTCGTGGCGCGCGAGGTAGCTGCCGACGCTGCCCACGACGTCGTCGACGCTCGCCCACAGGTCGATGCGCCCGTCGGCGTCGAAGTCGACCGCGTAGCTGCGGTAGCTGCCCGGCATGAACTGCGGCACGCCCATCGCCCCGGCGAACGACCCGCGCGGGACGGATGGCGGCAGCGCGAGCTCGCGGGTGAGCAGCAGGAAGTGCCGCAACTCGCCGCGGAAGAACGGCGCACGGCGCGGATAGTCGAACGCCAGCGTGGCGAGCGCGTCGATCACGCGGTGCCGTCCCGTGTTGCGGCCGTAGAACGTCTCGACACCGAGGATGGCGACGATGACCTCCGCGGGCACGCCGTAGGTCGCCTCGGCGCGGGCGAGCGCGGCGGCGTGGGCGTTCCAGAAGGCGACGCCGGCGTCGATGCGGGCCGCGCTCAGGAACTGCGGCGAGTACTCGTACCACTTGGGCGGCGCCAGCACCGGTCGGTCCATCGCCGCGACCACCTGCGGTTGCGGCTTCGCCTGCGCGAAGACCTTGCGCAACCAGGCCCGGTCGAAGCCGTCTTCGCTCGCTAGCTCGTCGATGAACGCGCGGACCTCGGCGCGCTGCGCATAGGGGACCGGCGCCGGTGGCGCGCCGCGACCCGCCCCCGCGGCGAGGAGCAGCAACGCGGCAAGTCCGACGGCAAGGCGACGTGAAGGCATGGCGGGCGGCGCACGGGAAACCCGCGGGCCGGTGGGCGACGGCGCCGATGGTATCATTGCACCGTTGCTCCGCAGTCGCCGTCGCGCCCGGTTTCCCGGGTGTGCCCCGGCCGATCCCGATGCTCTACCAGGCGTTCCGCCCCGCCCTCTTCGCCCTCGACCCGGAAAGCGCGCACGAACTCGCGTTCGGCAGCCTGGATCTCGCCGCGCACCTTGGCGTCGCGAAGTGGCTGCTGCCGCAGGTCCCGCCCTCGCCGGTCACCGCGATGGGGCTCCTGTTCCCGAACCGTGTCGGCGTGGCCGCCGGCCTCGACAAGAACGCCGAGCACATCGACGGCCTGGCCGCGTTCGGGTTCGGCCACATCGAGTGCGGGACGGTGACCCCGCGTCCGCAACCGGGCAACCCGCGGCCGCGGATCTTCCGCCTGGTCGAGGCCGAGGGCCTCGTCAACCGGATGGGCTTCAACAACGGCGGCGTCGAGCGCTTCCTCGCCAATGCCGGCCGCGCGCGCTGGAACGGCATCCTCGGGCTCAACATCGGCAAGAACTTCGACACGCCCAACGATCGCGCCGTCGACGACTACCTCGCGTGCCTGCGGGCGGTCTACGCGCGTGCCTCGTACGTCGCCGTGAACATCTCGTCGCCGAACACCAAGGGCCTGCGCGACCTGCAGGCCGAGGACGCGCTGCACGCGCTCCTGACCGCGTTGAAGGCGGAGCAGAAGGCGCTGGCCGACCGGCACGGCAAGTACACGCCGCTGGCCGTGAAGATCGCGCCCGACCTCGAGCCGGCGGCGATCGAGGGCATCGCCCGGCTGCTCGCGGGACATCGGATCGACGGCGTCATCGCGACCAACACGACGCTCGCGCGCGACGCCGTTCGCGGTGCGCGGCACGCCGAGGAAACCGGGGGCCTGTCGGGCCGCCCGCTGCGGGAGAAGTCGACCGCGGTGGTGCGGGCCCTCGCCAAGGCGCTCGACGGTGCGTTGCCGATCATCGGCGTCGGCGGCATCCTCTGCGGCGCCGACGCGAAGGAGAAGATCGACGCCGGCGCGACGCTGGTCCAGCTCTACACCGGCCTCGTCTACCGCGGCCCGGCGCTCGTCGCCGAATGCGCGCGGGCAACCGCCGGAACCTGATCGTCGCCCGCGACGGTCAGGGGCGGGCCGCCACCAGGATCCGGCCGTCGGCGTCGGCCACTGCGACGCCGTCCTGGTTCGTGCACGTCGCGTGCAGCACGACGATGCCGCCGGCGTGCTTCGGCTTGGCGACGAGCTCGACGACCGTCCACGTGGTCAGCAGCGTGTCGCCGGCGCGCACCGGCGCGGTGAACCGCGCCGCGTGCTCGAGATAGGCGATCGCAGTGCCGTGGAAATACATCCCGACCGGCGCGCCCATCAGCGCGCTGGTGATCATCCCGTGCAGGATGCGGGTGCCGAAGCGCGAGCGCGCGGCGTAGGTCTCGTCGACGTGGTGCGGGTTGAAGTCCCCGATCAGTCCCGCCCCGAGCACGAGGTGCGTCTCGGTGATCGTCACCGTGCGCGAAAAACGGTCCCCGACCCGGACCTCGTCGTACCAGCGCCCGCTGCCGTCCATGCCGTTCCCCGCCTGCGACGTCGTCATCGGCTTGCCCGCTCCTGGCCGCGATCGGGCTCCCAGGCGAAACCGAGCGCTTCCACGCCGTCGACGAGGTGCGCGAGCCCGGCGGCGACCTGCAGGCGGTCGCCCTTGACCCCGAGCTCGATGCGGCGGGCGCCGTCGGGCAGCATCGACGGCAGGCTGAAGAGCTTCAACTGCGGGAAGCGCCGGACGTTGTCCTCCATCAGCGGCAGGAGCTGGCTCTCGCCGACGCCGAGGACGAAGATCGCGCGCTCGTCGGTCGCCGGATCGGCAAGCCCGGGATAGTGCGTCGCCAGCACCCAGTCGAGCATCGGCCACGCCATCTGCGGAAAGCCGGGGAAGAAGTGATGGTCGCGGATCGAGAACGACGCGACGCGGTTCACCGGATTGGGGATGATCGAGCTGCCGACCGGGAATTCGGCCATCCGGACCCGGTTCGGGTAGGCCTCGGCGCCGAACTGCGCCTCGAGCTCCGCCACGGCCTCGGGGTGGCGCGCGAGCGGCACGCCCAGCGCCTGCGCGGCCGCCTCCCGCGTACGATCGTCCGGCGTCGCGCCGACGCCGCCGCAGCTGAAGACGATGTCGCCGACGGCGAAGGACTCGCGCAGCACCGCCGCGAGCCGGTCGCCGTCGTCGCCCTCGTAACGCGCCCAGGCGAGGCCCAAACCCCGGCGAGCGAGGACTTCGATGATGTGCGCGAGGTGGCGGTCCTGCCGCTTGCCGGACAGGATCTCGTCGCCGATGATCAGCGCGCCGATGGATTGCCGTCGCACGATGCCTGGCACAGCAGTCGGGTGGCTGCGGTCTCCCGGATGCCTCAGGCGGCGGCCGGCTCGGGGTACTTCTCGCCCATCGACGCCATCACGCTGGACAGCGCGCGGTCGATCAGCGGCTCGGCCTCGACCAGGCGCGCGAGATCGCTGCGGAAGCGGTCGGCAAGCTCCTCGGCGCTCATCGACAGCGCCTTCTGGCCCTGGCGGTTGGTGAAGAGGTACGTGCCGCGCAGCGGGCTCACCCACGCGAGCTTGGCGAACGCCAGCTGGCCGTCGTCGGACTCGAACTCGATCCACATGCCGCGCTCGAGGCTCTGCGCGATCTCGAGGTAGTGGTCCTCGATGACCTCGGGTTCCTCCGGCTCGGGCACCGGCTCCGCCGGCGTCATCGCCACGGCGAGCTCCTCGGCCTTCGCGGCCGCGACCTCGTCGCCCGCGGCTTTCGCCTGCACGGCGACGGCACGCGCGTGCTCGGCGACGGCGACCGTCGGCAGGTCGACCGCGGAGAGCGAGGGCTTCACCGCCGCCGCGTGCGCCTCGACGAGGTTGGACATGAAGCGTTCGCGCTCGTCCGGCAGCCACGGGCGCGGCCGCGTTCCCGCATCCATTCGCTTCAGCAGCGACGGCAGCATCGCCACCAGGTGCTTGCGGTCCTCGGTCGTCTTCTTGGGCTGCACGCTCCAGACGAGGTCGTCGAGCGTCGCCACCGATTGCGCCCAGGCGTCGCTGTCCTCGCCTTCCTGCGCGTGCGCGGCTTCGAGCGCAGCGAGCCAGTACCGACGCAGGAAATCGGCGAGGAAGTGCGGCACCGGGTGGTTGCCGATCCTGCGCTCGACCTCGGCCTTGGCCACCGCCGAGGCGATCTGCCTGCGGTCGCGCAGGTTCACCTCGTCGGCGGAACTCGAGATGTTGGCCTCGGCCGCGGCTTCCTCGGCGGCGAGGTAGCGCGCGAGGTCCGCGCGCAGCTCGTCGAAGAGCTCGAGGTTGTCGGTGAAGTCGTTGAGGATCCGGTGGACGATCTCCTCGAGCTTCTTGTACAGCGGGTCGGTCGACCCCATCGCCGGCGACCAGCCGAGCCCCGCGTCGGCGAGCGCGTTGACGAGGACGCGCGACGGATGCGACTTCTTGGCAAAGAACGCGCCGTCGAGCATCGCCGCCTTCAGCACCGGGATCTGCAACCGTGCGAGCAGCGCCTTGATGCCGTCCGGCAGGTCGCGGGTGTCGAAGATGAAGTCGAACAGCATCGCGACCAGCTCGATGGTCATCGCCTCGAGCTGCGTCGACCTGCGTCCGAGCGGCGACTCCTGGAGGTCGCGCAGCACGTTGTGCTTGCCCTGCGGAATCCCCGCAAAGCGCACTGCCGCGCCGCCGACGTCGAAGTCGACCTCGCCGCGCTGCAACCGGTGGAGCCCCTCGCCAAGCTCCGGCGTGGCGATGATCGGCGTGCCGGGGACGTATCCCGATGCGGTCGGGGGCAGCGGCCCGGAGGGGATCCAGACGCTGCGCGACTGCCCCGGCATCTCGATCTGCGGCAGCCCTTCGCCGCCGTCGGCGTACGCCGGGCCGGCCTGCGGCAGGCCGGATGCCTGCTGACCGGCGTAAGGCGCTCCGGCCATCGCCTGCGGCGTCGCGCCGCCCGCCATGCGCCGGAACAGCGCCATGATGTCGAACTCCGGCGCCGGGCCCTGTGCTGGTCCCGGCGACGGTCCCGGCGACGGCGCCGCCGGTGCCTGCGCGCGCGCGGCGCGCGCCCGGTCGGACGGGGAGCCGCGGTTGATGATCGCGGCCCGCGCGCCGGCGGGCACGACATGCAGGTTG
>DATIUK010000324.1:0-12350 GCA_035466885.1 Casimicrobiaceae bacterium | reverse complement strand
GCGATGCCCGACACGACCTCGCCCTCGCCGTTGAGTTCGGTCAGGCCGCGGCGCTCGTCGGGCCCGAGTTCCACGCGGGCGATGTCGCGGATCAACACCGGCGTCCCCTTGTCGCTCTTCACCACCAGCTGCTCGATGTCGGCGCTCCCGCGCAGGTAGCCGCGGCCGCGCACCATGTACTCGGCCTCGGCCATTTCGATCACGCGCCCGCCGACGTCGCGGTTCGACTCGCGGATCACCTGCGCGACCCTGGCCAGCGGAATGTTGTAGGCGCGCAGCTTGGTCGGGTCGACGGTGACCTGGTACTGCTGGACGAAGCCGCCGACGCTGGCGACCTCGGCGACCCCCGGCGCCTTGGCCAGCTGGTAGCGCAGGTACCAGTCCTGGATGGTCCGCAATTCCGCCAGCGTGTGCTGCGCGCTGACCACCGCGTACTGGTAGACCCAGCCCACGCCGGTGGCGTCGGGCCCCAATTGCGGGGTCACGCCGCGCGGCAACCGGCCGGCGGCGAAGTTGAGGTATTCGAGCACCCGCGAGCGCGCCCAGTAGATGTCGGTCCCGTCCTCGAAGATCACGTAGACGAACGACGCGCCGAAGAACGAGAAGCCGCGGACGACTTTCGACTTCGGCACCGACAGCATCGCCGTGGTCAGCGGATAGGTGACCTGGTCCTCGACCACCTGCGGCGCCTGGCCGGGGAACTCGGTGTAGATGATGACCTGGACGTCGGACAGGTCTGGCAGCGCGTCGAGCGGCGTCTTCATCACCGCGTAGATGCCGGCCAGCGTGACGAACACCGTCGCCAGCAGCACCAGGAAGACGTTCCGGGCCGACCACTCGATCAGTTTTCCCAGCACCGCGAGAGTCCCTTTGCTGCGATCTTCGGCAGGAGCGCCCTCAGGCGCGAATGCGTCTCGCGACCAAAGCCGCTGCCACAACGCGTCTCACTTCTGGCCCTGCATCGCCGCTGCGGGAGGAGCGATCGACGTGATCACCCACTCGCCGGGCTTGCGCTCGACGAACTCGAAGTCGAACGTGCTGCCCGGCTTCAGCCCGGCCAGCAGCGACGGATTCGCCGGCACGAACTCCATGGTCATCGCCGGCCACTTGAGGCTCGGCACCGGATCGTGCCGGACCGACAGCGTGCCCGCCTTGGCGTCGATCGCGACGACGCTGCCGCGCGCCTTGTGGCCGACCTTGGCCGGTGCGGCGGCAGGCGCGGCGGTGCCGCTGCCGAAGCCGCCGATCGCTGCCTTCAGGTTGCTCTCGGCGTCGATCAGGAAGTTGGCGGCGGTCACGACCGGCTCGCCTTCCTTGACCCCGTCGAGGATCTCGACGTGGGTGTCGCTGCGGGCGCCGGTCTTGACCTCCCGCGGCTCGAAGCGGCCCTCGGCCAGTTGCACGAAGACGACGCGGCGCGTCCCGCTGTCGATGACGGCCGAGTTCGGCACGGTGACCACCTTGGCCCGGGCGCCGACCGGCAACTCGACCTCGGCGAACATCGCGGGCTTCAATTGCTGCCCCGGATTGGCGAGCTCGATGCGCACCGGCACGGTCCGGGTCTCGGGTTTCAAGGTCGGGTAGATGTAGGTGATCCGGCCGTCGAAGGTCTTGCCCGGATACGCGTTGAGGCGAAGCTTTGCCGTGCTGCCGATGCGCACCTGGCCCAGGTCCTGCTCGAACACGTCGGCGATCACCCAGACGGCGGACAGGTCGGCGATCTGGTAGAGCGCCTCGCCGGGCATGAAGCGCATGCCCTGCAGTGCCTTCTTTTCGAGCACGATCCCGCCGGCCGGCGACCGGAAGGTCAGCGTGCGGCGGATCTCGCCGGATCCGACCAGCGCCTTCACGTCGGCGTCCGGGACGTCCCAGTTGCGCAGGCGCGCGAGGCTCGACTCGGCGAGCCGGCTCATCCCCGCCTGGGCGTCGCTGCCGGCGTCCTTCAATGCCTCGACGCCCTTGACCGCGATCAGGTACTCGCGCTGCGCGGACACGAGTTCCGGGGCGTAGGCCTCGAACAGCGGCTGCCCCTTGGCGACCGGTTGCCCCGTCGCGTTGACGTGGAGCTTTTCCACCCAGCCTTCGAACCGCGGCGCGACGGCGACGACGCGGCGCTCGTCGATCTCGACCCGGCCCAGGGCGCGCACGCTGCGCTCGAGGACGCGCAGTGCGGCGGGTTCGGAGCGCACGCCGAGCTTCTGCACCCGGTCGACGCTGATCTTCACCGACTTGCCGTCGTCGGCCGTCGCATCCTCGCCCTCGTAGACCGGGATGTAGTCCATCCCCATCGGGTCCTTCTTCGGCGTTGGCGAGGTATCCGGCAAGCCCATCGGATTCCGGTAGAAGCGGATCTTGCGAGCCGGCGCTGCGGCGTCACCGGAAGCCGCCGCGGGCGTGGCGGCGGCGCCGGCAGGGGGCGACGCGTTCGACGCCCCGGCCGGAGCTCGCTGCGCCCACCAATGGCCACCGGCGACACCCAGCGCCAGCATCGCTGCCGCGGCCAGCGCGGCGGTTGCAGTCTTCACAAGTCCTCTCCCACCAGCCGTTCGATCTCGGCGAGTCGCATCTGCGCTTCGGCATTCGCCTTTTCGCGGTCCTGCTTGGCCTTGCGGATCTGCCGCTGCGCTTCGAGCAGCGTGGCGAAGTCGACCCGGCCGTTCTCGTAGGCCGCCAGCGCCGACTGCAGCGTCAGGCTCGCCTGCGGCAGGAGGTGCGTGGTGATGAGGTCGTCGATGCGCCGCGCCGCATCGAGGGCGGCGAGGTGCTCGCCGAGTTCCGCACGCGCCTGCAGCAAGGCGGCTTCCTTGCGCGATCGGGCGGCTGAGAGCATCAATTCGGCCTCGGATTCCTGCGCGCGCCGCGTGCCCTGTTGCAGAGGGATATTGACCTCGACCATCAACTCCCATTCGTTGATCCGGCTGCCCATCTGGATCGGCGAAACGCCGACGTTGAAGTCCGGATAACGGTTGCGGTAGACGAGCTCGCGCCCGCGCTCGGCCGACTGGATGCGCGCGTCCTCGACGGCGAGCAGCGGGTTGCCGGCCGGCAGCCGGTCGGCGAGCACCGCGGGGTCGAGGCGTGCCGGCGGCGGCAACGCCCGGGTGCGCCTGGGGTCCGCCACGGGTGCACCGGCCGGACGGGTAAGGAGGCTGTTGAGTTTCACCTGCCACTGCCGTTTCTCGCTGCCGAGCATCACCAGGTCGGTGCGCATCCCGGTCTGCTCGACCTGGGCGCGGATCGCATCCTGCTGCGGCACGAGGCCGCTCGCGTAGCGCGCCTGGGCGAGGCTCTCCAGGCTGCCCATGAGCGTGAGCACTTCGCGCGCGAGTTCCTCGCTGCGCGCCGCGAGCCGGTATTGGGCGTAGGCAACTTTGATCTTGGCGGCGAGCTCCGCCCAGGTCGCATTCACGCGCCGATCGGCCTGCAGCGCATCGGCTTCCGCCACCCCTTGCCGGAGGTCGCGCTTGCCCCAGAAAGGAATGACCTGCGAGAACGTGTACTTGGTGGAACCGACCTTGGCCGGCGACAGGCTCGGTGCCGCGTCGGTGCCGTAGTTGGTGATGTTCTGCAGCTCGGTCTTGAACATCGGGTCCGGGAGCGCGCCGGCCGGGTCGATCCGCTGGGTCGCGGCGTCGGCCTCGTAGCGCATGGCGCGCAGTTCCGGATGCCGCTCCCGCGCGTAGGCGAGCAGGCCCTCCAGGCTCTCGCCCAGCGCGGCGTCCTGCGCGAACGAAGGCGCGCTCGCGAGCAGCGCCGCGCCGACGAGGGCACCGGCGAGCGTCCGGCGGAGTCGGGGCCTGACGCGGTTCACGGCGATCGCGGTCGCTAGCGGACGATTTCGTAGGCGACGACCGTCAGCTCGCCACCGGGCATGTCGGCAGCAAAGCGGATCGCGTCGCCGGCCTTCATCTTCTTGAGCCAGGCCGGATCCCTGACCTTGAACGCCATGGTCATCTTCGGCATGTCGAGGTTCTTGATGTCGTCGTGGGCGATCGTCACCTCGCCGCGCGCGGCGTCGACCTTCTTCACCACGCCGGCGGTCATCACCGGCGTCGCCTGGGCCCGCTGTGCCGTCATGTGCTTGGAGTGGTCGGTCTGGGCGGCGACCGGGAACGCGACGGCTGCAGCCAGTGCAATCGCGGCGAGCAGGAAGGGATGGCGGGGCACGGCAGTCTCCGGAGGGTGGGGGCGAACGGTGGGCCGAGTTCATCCTGCGCCAGGCACCCGTACGGGAAGATGGCGCGGAGATTACGATTCGGTAATCCTGCGGCAGGCTGACGGAGCCACGCCGAAGCGGTAACCTTGGCGGCCCCGAGCGACCGCGCGGCGGCGACAAGCCCCGCTGCGGGCCGTGAACCCATGCGAATCCTGATCGTCGAAGACGAACCCAAGACCGGCGCCTACCTGAAGCAGGGGTTGGCGGAGGCGGGCTTCGTCACCGACCTCGCCGACAACGGCACCGACGGCGCGCACCTCGGCGTGCACGAGGATTACGACCTCGTCGTGCTCGACGTCATGCTGCCCGGGATCGACGGCTGGCAGGTGCTGAAGGCGCTGCGCGACGCCGGCCGGCAGACGCCGGTGCTCTTTCTCACCGCCCGCGACGACGTCGACGATCGCGTGCGCGGCCTCGAAGCCGGCGCCGACGACTACCTCGCCAAGCCGTTCGCGTTCTCCGAGCTCCTCGCCCGGGTGCGGACGCTGCTGCGGCGGGGCAAGGCGCGCGAGCCGGAGCAACTGCGCGTCGCCGACCTCGAGGTCGACCTGCTGCGCCGGCGCGTCGCTCGCGCCGGGCGGCGGATCGAGCTCACCGCCAAGGAATTCGCGCTGCTCCTGCTGCTGCTGCGCCGGCAGGGCGAGGTGCTGCCGCGCTCGCTGATCGCCTCGCAGGTGTGGGACATGAACTTCGACAGCGAGACCAACGTGATCGACGTCGCGATCCGTCGGCTGCGCGCCAAGGTCGACGACGGCTTCGACGTCAAGCTCATCCGCACGGTCCGCGGCATGGGCTACGTGATCGACGCTCCGGAGGGCGGATGAAGCGACCGCTGTCGATTGCCGCACGGCTCAACACACTGTTCCTCGCCATCCTTGCGGCGGTGCTGGTCGTTGGCGGTACGTGGCTCGCCGCGGCGATCGACGGCCACTTCCAGGAGCAGGACCGGATGGAGATCGCCGGCAAGCTCGCGCTCTTGCGCCGCGTGGCCGCAGGGGTGCGCGCGCCGGCCGACCTCAAGGCGCTGCCGCAGCAGGTCGACGACCTCCTGGCCGGCCAGCACGGCGTCGTGCTGGCGGTGGCGGATGCCGGGGGGGCGCCGCTCTTCGCCTACCCGTCGGCGGTGTTTCCGCAGGGATGGGAGGCGTCGGCTGTCGCGCGGGCTACGCCGGGCGACGCGCCGTTGCTGCGCTGGGACCGCGACGGGGCGAGTTACCGCGGCCTGGTCGAGGCGATGCCGACCGCCAGCGCCGCGCTGCCGGCGCTCGTCGTCGGCGTCGGTCTCGACATCGAGCATCACCAGCAGTTCATGCAGGCGCTGCGCGACGCGCTCCTGCCGGCGCTGGCCGCCTGCCTCGCGCTGGCGGGGCTCTTGACCTGGCTCGCGACGCGCCACGGCCTCGCGCCGCTGCGGGACATGGCCGGCGTGGCCAAGGGCATCTCGGCGAGCCGCCTCGACCAGCGGCTTGCGGTCGACACGGTGCCCAAGGAGCTCGTCGACCTCGCAGCGTCGTTCAACGGCATGCTCGGCCGCCTCGAGGACTCGTTCCGACGCCTGCAGGAGTTTTCCGCCGACATCGCGCACGACATGCGCACGCCGGTGAGCAACCTCATGATGCAGGCGCAGGTGGCGGTCTCGCGCGCCCGAGGCCCCGAGGAGTACCGGGAAGTGCTCTACTCGGCGATCGAGGAGTACGACCGGCTGGCGCGGATGATCTCGGACATGCTGTTCCTCGCCCGGGCCGACAACGGGCAGCTCGTTCCCGGGCGGGAGCGGCTCGATCTCGCGCAGGAGATGGGCGCGCTGTGCGAATTCTACGAACCGGTGGCCACCGAGCGCGGCGTGCGCCTCCTGTGCACCGGGGCTGCGGCAGCGGCGGGCGACCGCGTGATGCTGCGCCGGGCGTTCGCCAACCTGCTGTCCAACGCGCTGCGGCACACCCCCGACGGCGGCGTGGTGCGCATCGAGATCGCGCCGGCGGGCGCCGAGGCGGCGCGGGTGGCGATCGAGAACCCGGGCCCGCCGATTCCCGTGGAGCACCTCACGCGGATCTTCGACCGGTTCTACCGGATCGACCCGTCACGTCAGAAGAGCGGCGAGAACGCGGGCCTGGGCCTCGCGATCACCCGCTCGATCGTCGTCGCGCACGGTGGCCGGATCGAGGCGCTGCCGCGGCCGGCCGGTGCACGGTTCGAGGTCACGCTGCCGACGTAGCGCACGCGCGATCCCGGGCGCCGCCATCGGTCCGCCGCCCGCTCGGACTGCTACACTGCGCCGGAGAACGTGCCCGCCACCGTGGCGCCCGCGCGCACGGGCCGCCCACACCTTCCGGACGAATCCCGATGAGAGATGCAAGCCTTCCCGTCACGCTGATCGTCGTCGGCGTGCTGTGGCTGACGTGGTACGTCGGGTGGTTTCCCGACGTCGACTGGATCATTGCCGCAGGGCTCGCCGGCGGCGGCGTCGCCGTCATGGTCTTCGACGGCATCACCAAATCGTCGATCGTCATCGGCCCGCTGATGATCGCCGCCGGCATCGGCTGGACGCTGCACGATCGCTATCGGGTCAGCTGGGCGATCCTCGCCCCGCTGCTGCTGATCGTCGCCGGCGCGCTGATGCTGCTGGCACGCCATCCGCGCATACCGGTGCGCCGGGGCAAGCCCGGCGCCCCGGCGGAGTAGCGCGGCCCGTCCGCGGGCCTCGCGTCAGCGGCAGAGCGCGGCCACCAGCAGCAACTGGTTCGATTCGCGACGCTCGCGGCGCTGCTCGCGCACGTGCGGGGGCAGCGAACGCTCGATCTCCGCGAAGTAGTCGTCGTAGCCTTCGAATCCGGCACGCCAGCGGGCGAGGAGCCCGCGAAGCAGGGATGACGCGGTGGATCCGGCGGCTGCCGGGTCGACGCTGCGGTCGCGTTCGAGCAGCAGTTCGGGGCAGGTGGCTTGGGCTGTGGTCATGGTTGTTTCCTTCAGTCGTTGTGGACTGCTGCGGCGGTGCGGCCAGCCGAAGGTCGGCGGCGGCGAAGCCGCGGGGGCGGCGCGGCCCGGAGGCTGCACCGCGACGCTGTGGTGGTCGAAGTCATGGGGCCCGGAACCGGGCTTGCGTGGGACGGTTCTCCGGCACGCGTCACGACGAGGCGGTCGTGCGCAGCACCGGGCGTGCGCGGAAACCGAGGTCGCCGTCCGGCTGGGCGATGTCGTCGGTCGCCATCCGGTCGAGCAGGGCGCGGGCGCGCTGCCAGGAAAGCCAGGAGAACGTCGCCCCGGCCGCGACCCAGGTCAGCGCAGTCAGGGCCGGAAAGGCGTGCGGCCCGGCGAGGAGCGCAGCGAACCCGGCGGTGGCGAAGGCGGCGCCGACGATCGAGCCGCGCAGCCACAGTCCGAGCCGGAGGTAGCGGCCGGCGGCTTCGGGGCGGCGCTCCGGGGTGGGGATTCGGTCAGGCGTTTGCATGGTGCCTCCAATAGCGGGTGGTCGAGGTCGTTCGGGCTCGCGGACCGCCCAGGCGGCGGGCGGCACGGCGGTGCCCGGGTGGGCCTGCAGCCAGGACGCCTTCCGGCGGGGAGGCCTGCGCTGCGGCGGGCAATCGGTCTCGACGGGAATCAGTGAGCCGCCGAAACCAATTTCCAACTGACGGAAACAATTTTTGAAAAGTCTTGTGCATCGCAGCAATGCAACATACGGACGACGTCGGATGAAATCCAATCATCCTTTTTAATCATGAATATAATATGAATTGATGGAACTTTCTCTGATGGTGCAATGCACCAGCTCAGGGCGCAGATGCGCGTTCCCGGTGCGCGGTGGGACGGCAATGCAGGCGTCCTGGACGTCAGGGAGCCCGGGTGTGACCCGGATCGGTGCGCCAGGCGCCCAGTTGCGGTGCCGTTCGACCGATGGCGCGAGGTGGATTTTTTTCCCGGACGGACGGCCGCGAGCGGGCCGGCACACCCATTGAGGCTCGGGTGGCCTGAAGTTGCCGTGCCCGGGTCGGGGCGTCGCCGCGGGCGGGTTTTCGGGGCGAGGTGCCCCGGCAACGCCGGCGATCAGCCCTGCGCGGCGGCGCCCGTAGCCTGCGCCGCTGCCTGCACCTTGTTCATCGCATCGCGCTGCGCGGCCATCTCCTCGACCTGCGTGCGGATCTCCGGGTAGCGCCGCATGATCTCGGCGAAGTCGCGGGTCGTGAGCTTCAGCAGGCTGCAGTAGTCGAGCGCGGTGACGTGCGCCGAGCGCGGCTGGCCGCTGATCAGCGCCATCTCGCCGAAGAAGCTTCCCGGGCCGAGGCGGATCCGCTTGCCGGTGACCGCGACCTCGACGTCGCCCGACGAGACGAAGTACGCCGCGTCCGCCTTGTCGCCCTTGCGGATGATCCGCTCGCCCGGCTGCGCCGACTGCGGCAGGAAGTGCAGGATGACGACCTCACGCTGCTCGGGGGTAAGCTTGGTGAACAGCGGAAAGCGCTGGACGAGCTCCTCGGGGGAGAGCGTCCGGTGGAGGGCGGCCTTCTGCGCGGCGCGCTCGTGCGCCGCGTCGAGTTCGGCGCGCAGCAGGTCGATCTTCTCGACGCGCGCTTCGCCGAAGCGCCGACGGCGGCCCGGGTCGGCGTCAATCCAGCGCGTGATCCAGTCGGCACCGATGAACGTCAGCTTGTTGATGGTGATCGAAAGGATCGCGCCGGCGAGGATCAGGGAGAGGCCCTCCTTGGGCAGCAGGCCGTAGCTGATGCCGAGGCCGGCGAGGATGAAGGAGAACTCGCCGATCTGCGCCAGCGCCGCCGACACCATCAGCGCGGTGCTGAACGGGTAACCCAGCAGCAGGACGACCGCCAGCGCGATCAGCGACTTGCCGACCAGGATCAAGAGCAGCACGCCGCCCAGCATCAACGGCTCGCGCACGATGATCGACGGGTCGAACAGCATCCCGACCGAGACGAAGAACAGGACCGCGAACGCATCCTGCAGCGGCAGCGAGTTGGTCGCCGCCTTGTGCGAGAGGTCTGACTCGTTGAGCACGACACCGGCGAAGAACGCTCCCAGCGCGAACGAGACACCGAAGAGCTCGGCGGAGCCGAACGCGATGCCGACCGACAGCACCAGCACCGCCAGCGTGAAGAGCTCGCGCGAGCCGGTGCGCGCGACTTGCCGCAGCACCCAGGGCAGCACCCGCGGTCCGAGCAGCAGCACGATGGCGCCGAATGCCGCCACCTTGAGCAGCGTGAGCCCGAGCGTGACCAGCAGCCCGTGCGACTCTCCGCCGTGGGCGCTGCCGGGGTCCTGCCCGCCGAGCACGCCGGCCAGCGCCGGCAGCAGCACGAGCACCAGCACCATGGCGAGGTCCTCGACGATCAGCCAGCCGACGGCGATGCGGCCGTTCAGCGTGGCGACTCCGTTGCGCTCCTCCAGCGCCTTCAGCAGCACGACGGTGCTCGCGACCGACAGGCAGAGGCCGAGCACGATGCCGCCGCCGAGGCTCCAGCCCCAGGCGAGCGCCAACCCGGTGCCGATCGCAGTGGCGAGGACGATCTGCGCGATGGCGCCGGGGAACACGATCCGCCGCACGGCCATCAGGTCGTCGATCGAGAAGTGCAGCCCGACGCCGAACATCAGCAGGATCACGCCGATCTCGGCCAGTTGCCCCGCGGTCGCGCTGTCGGCGACGGCCCCCGGCGCGTAGACGCCGATCACGACGCCGGCGACGAGGTACCCGACCAGCGGCGGCAGGCGCAGCCGGTTGGCGAGGTAGCCGAAGGCGAAGGCGAGCGCGAAGCCCAGTGCGAACGTCGCGATCAGCGTTACGTCGTGCGGCATGGTTCCCCCTGTTGCGCCGCCGGGAGTCGGGTCCGCGTTCGGCGCCGCCCGCGATTCTGACATGCGGGAGGCGATTGGCGCCTATCGGGACACGAGCGGAATCAGTCGTTGTCGCGCGGATAGGACAGTGCGCGCAGCTCGCCCGCCAGCGCGGCGAGTGCGCTGCGATCCGGCTTGCCTGCGGGGGTCAGCGGCAGGCGGGCGACGTAGCCGATCCGGCGCGGACGCTTGTACGGCGCCAGCCGTGCCGCGAGGTGCGCGGCCAGGATAGCGTCGTCGGGCGGCGCCTTGCCGGCGACCAGCGCGGCGGCGACCCATTGCCCCCAGACCGGGTCCGGGACGCCGAAGACGCCGGCGGCGGCGATGCCCGGGCACTCCTCCAGCGCGCGTTCCACCTCGGCGGGATAGACGTTCTCCCCTCCGGTGACGATGAGGTCGGTGCGCCGGGCATGGACCTGCAGGCAACCCGCTGCGTCGAGCGTCCCGAGATCGCCGGTGTCGAACCAGGCGCCGGGGGGCAGCGGGGCTTCGCCGGCGTAGCCCGCCATCAGCATCGGCCCGCGGACCTCGATCCGGCCGTCGCGGATGCGCAGGTCGGCGCCGGGCAGCGCGCGCCCGGTCCCGCAGTCGCCGGGCGCGTGCCGCGCGGCGTACGGGGTGGCGACCACCTGCGAGCAGGTCTCCGTCATCCCGTAGGTGAGGACGATCGGCAGCCCGCGTTCCTGCGCGCGCTGCAGCAGCGCCGGCGGCGCCTCGGCACCGCCGACGAGCACGGCGCGCAGCTGCGGCGGCGGCACCCAGCCGGGATGCGCGTCGAGCACGCGGTGCAGCATCGTCGGCACCAGCGACGCGAGCGTGATGCCGTCCGCGGCAACGCCGTCGGTAAACGTGGTGGCGTCGAAGCCGGCGGCGAGCACGGTGCAGCTCCGCGCCGCGAGGCAGCGTGTCAGGATCGACAGCCCGCCGATCCGCGCCACCGGCATGCACAGCAGCCACCGGTCGTCGTCCTGCCAGCCGAGGTTCGCCGTGCTCGCGGCGGCCGAGGCGACCAGCGCTGCGCGCGTCAGCACCGCGGCCCGCGGCGTTCCGGTCGTGCCCGACGTGTACAGGATCGCAGCCGCATCCGCCGGCAGCGGGCGCTCCCGCCGGTCGATGGCGCGGACCTGCGCGACGCGCTCGGCGTCGGTGAGGCGCGGGTGGATGAGCAGCGCCGGCGTGCGCAGCTCGAACAGCGCGTAGAGCGTGATCGCCGTCGCCAGCGTGTTGCTGCCGATGACGACGTGGGGCTCGCCCGGCGCGACCGACGGGGTGAGCGCACGGACCCGATCCCGGGTCAGCGAGGCGAGTACCTCGTAGGTGTAGCGGTGGCCGTCCGCGACGAGGCCGATCCGCGGTCCGACTTCACGCCCGGCGGCGAAGATCGAAAGCGCGTCGCTCATGGGGGCGGGAAGTGTCGGCGGGTCGGCCGCGGGCGGCCGCTCCGCAGGGGGTGTCAGGGGAAGCGCGGGAACTTGCGGAAATCGGGCTTGCGCTTCTCGAGATACGCGTTCCTGCCTTCCTGTCCTTCCTCCGACAGGTAGTAGAGCAGGGTCGCGTTGCCGGCGAGTTCCTGCAGCCCGGCCTGCCCGTCGCAGTCGGCGTTGAGTGCCGCCTTGAGGCAGCGCAGCGCGATCGGGCTGTTGGCCAGCATCTCCCGGCACCACTGCACGGTCTCGGCTTCGAGCCGGTCGTAGGGGACGACGCAGTTGACCAGGCCCATCTCCAGCGCCTGCGCGGCGTCGTACTGCCGGCAGAGGAACCAGATCTCGCGGGCCTTCTTCTGCCCGACGATCCGCGCCATGTACGCGGCGCCGTAGCCGCCGTCGAAGCTGCCGACACGCGGACCGGTCTGGCCGAAGCGCGCGTTGTCGGCGGCGATGGTGAGGTCGCACATCAGGTGCAGCACGTGGCCGCCGCCGATCGCGTAGCCGGCGACCATCGCGACCACCGGCTTCGGCAGGGTGCGGATCTGGCGCTGCAGGTCGAGCACGTTGAGCCGCGGCACGCCGTCGCCGCCGACATAGCCGCCCTTGCCGCGGATCCGCTGGTCGCCGCCGGAACAGAAGGCGTCCTTGCCCTGGCCGGTCAGCACGACCACGCCGATGTCGGCGTCGTCGCGCGCGTCGTTGAACGCCGACTGCATCTCGCGCACGGTCTCCGGCCGGAAGGCGTTGCGCACCTCGGGCCGGTTGATCACGATCTTGGCGATTCACTCCTCGGACTTGAAGTAGAGGATGTCGGTGAAACCGGGGACGGAGGTCCACTGCGGGAGGGTGTTGGCGGTCACGGCAGT
>DATIUK010000323.1:0-3388 GCA_035466885.1 Casimicrobiaceae bacterium | reverse complement strand
CTGGCGATCGTGTCGACGACGACGAAGGCGACCTCGAGCCCGCCGTAGACCAGAAGCGCCACCGCCGCCAGCAGCGAGCCGGCAACGGCGACCAGCACGAGGTAGCGGGCCCGGTTGAGCAGCGCGCGGATCATCGCCGCGAGGCCATCACGCTTGCGCCGCCGGCGCAGCGACGCGGATGCGCACCCCGGCGAGCTCCACTGTCTGCCCAGCGCGGACCTTGCGCGTCTTGCGCAGCTCCGGTTGGCCGTCGACGCGGACCGCGCCGCTGGCGACCAGCGCCTTGCCGGCGCCACCGCTGTCGGCGACCCCCGCGATCTTGAGGAGGTCGCACAACGCGATCCACTCGGTCGCCAGCTCGACCGTCTGTTCCTGCATGTCGTCCTCCGTGCCCGTCGCGGGTCAATGGCCGGTCGCCGGAACCGGCGGCGGCCAGCCGGCATTATCGGCTAGAATCGGCGCCAACGAGGGGACGAGCGATCCCCGCGCGGCAGCTCCGGCACGGCGCCGTTCCGCCCCGGAGGCTCACTGGAGTGCCTTCGTGCTGCGCACCCCGGTGTTCGCCCTTGGGGCGGCCCGGCGGGCTCATTGGGGAGACCGGCAATGCCCGAGCAACTGATCTACAACACCGCCTACTCGGCGCTCGCCGCCGACGACAGCGTGGGCGACGCGACGCGGCGGATGCTCGCCGACCGGGTGTCCGACCTGCCGGTCGTCGATGCCGACGGCAGGCTCATCGGCCTGTTCAAGCTCGACCGCCTGTTCGCGTCGCTGCTGCCCAAGGCGGCGCTGCTGGGTTACGGCATGCCCGACCTCGCCTTCGTCTCCGACTCGCTCGCCGAGCTGCGCGAGCGGATGCGCGAGGTCGACGACGCGAAGCTGCGCGATTTCGTCGTCAAGCCCGATCACGTCGTCCACCCGGACACGAGCCCGCTCGAGATCGTCCTGCTGCTCTACAAGGGGGCGAACAACATCCCGGTGGTGACGCGCGACTCCGGACAGCTCGTCGGCATGGCCGCGGCGCGCGACGTGCTCGCCGCGCTGCACGGCACGGGGGACTGAGATGAAACGACCCCCACGCTCACTGTGTGCGGCAAAGCCGCATCCCGCTACGCGGGACCAGCCTTCGGCTGTCCTGCGGCCTTCGGCCTGGTGTTCGCTGCCCCCCGGGGGGGCGCACTCAGTACCCTTCGGGCGGCCGGGCGGGTACTGACATGCACGCCTCCGCCCCGCATGCCTCGGAAGTGATCTTCGGCTGGAGCCCGCTGTGGGTGGCCACGGCGCTGTTCGCGCTCACCTATGCGGTGATCATGAGCGAAAAGGTGAACCGCGCGATCATCGCGCTGACCGGCGCCGGGCTCGTGATCCTGCTCGGGGTCGCCGAGCAGAAGGAGGCGATGAACGCCGTCGACTTCAACACCCTCGGCCTGCTGCTGGGGATGATGCTGATCGTCAACGTCACCCGCCGCTCGGGGCTCTTCCAGTACGTCGCGATCTGGTCGGCGAAGAAGGTCAGGGCGAGCCCCTGGGGCGTGATGCTGATGATGTCGATCGTCACCGCGGTGTTCTCGGCGCTGCTCGACAACGTGACGACGGTCCTCCTGACGGTGCCGGTGACGCTGCTCATCACCGAGGAGCTGAAGGTCAAGCCCTACCCGTACCTGTTCGCCCAGATCTTCGCGTCCAACATCGGCGGCACCGCGACGCTGATCGGCGACCCGCCGAACATCATGATCGGCTCAGCGGTTGGCCTCACCTTCAACGACTTCGCCGTCAACCTCGCGCCGGTCGTCGTCGTCGTGCTGGCGGTGACGATGGTCCCGCTCTACTTCATCTGGGGCCGGCACCTGCATGCGGCCGCCGAGGACCGCGAGCGGGTGATGAGGTTCAGCGAGCGCGAGGCGATCACCGACGTGCGGCTCCTGAAGCAGTCGCTCGCCGTGCTGGCGCTGGTGATCCTGGGCTTCATGCTGCAGCGGCAGATCCGGATCGAGCCCGCGACGATCGCGATTTTCGGCGCCGCGGTGCTGCTGCTGCTCGACAACCTCGGCAAGGACGCGGAGACCCAGTCGCACAACGTGCACTCGGCGCTGTCCGAGGCCGAGTGGATCACGCTGATGTTCTTCCTCGGCCTCTTCGTGCTGGTCTACGGCGTCGAGAAGGCGGGCCTCATCCACATCATGGCGCAGGGCCTCGTCGACTTCACCCAGGGCAACTTCCCGCTCGCGACGGTGCTGATCCTCTGGTCGTCGGCGATCGTCTCGGCGTTCATCGACAACATCCCGTTCGTGGCGACGATGATCCCGCTGATCAAGAACCTCGCCCCGGCGTTCGGCGGCGAGCAGGCGATCATGCCGCTGTGGTGGGCGCTGTCGCTGGGCGCCTGCCTTGGCGGCAACGGCACGCTGATCGGCGCCTCGGCCAACCTTGTGGTCGCCGGCCTTGCCGGCCGCGCCGGTGTCCACTTCCGCTTCGTCGAGTACCTGAAGGTCGCGTTCCCGCTGATGCTGATCAGCATCGTGATCTCGCACGCGTACGTCGTCTGGCGATACCTTTGACCTGAGGGGCGGGCGAGACGCCGCGTCAGTCAGCCGGCCGCGGCGCGCGCCTCCAGCGCCTCCCAGCGGGCGAGCGCCGCGGCGAGTTCTGCGTCCTGCGCCTGCTGCTCGGCGTGCAGCGCCCGGACGTCGACGGCCGCGTCGCGGTAGAGCGCCGGGTCGGCGAAGCGCTCGCGCAGCGCGGCGCATTTCGCCTCCAGCGCGTCGATCTGCTGCGGCAGCCCCGCGAGCTCCTTCTGCTCGCTGAAACTGAGTCCGCTGCCGCGGCGCGGCGGCGCGCTGTCGACTGGCGGAGCCGCGGCGCGCCGCTGCGCTGCCCTCTCGCGCCCGGCCGCGGTCGGCCGCTGCTCCGCCGCCGCTTCGGCCTCGCGGGCCGCCCGGTACGCCGCCCAGTCCGAGTAGCCGCCGGCGAACTCCAGCAGCCGGCCATCGCCCTCGAAGACGATCGCCTGGGTGATCACGTTGTCGAGGAACTCGCGGTCGTGGCTCACCAGGAAGATCGTGCCCGGGTAATCCTGCAGCAGCGTCTCGAGGAGTTCGAGCGTCTCGATGTCGAGGTCGTTGGTGGGCTCGTCCAGCACCAGGACGTTGGCGGGCTGCGAGAACAGCCGGGCGAGCAGCAGCCGGTTGCGCTCGCCGCCCGAGAGCGAGCGCACGGGCGAGCGCGCCCGCTCCGGCGGGAACAGAAACTCGCCGAGGTAGGTGAGGACGTGGCGGCGCACGCCGGCGATCTCGAGGAAATCGGCGCCGGGGCTGATCGCATCCTGGAGCGTCACGTCGGGGTCGAGCGTCGCACGCAGCTGGTCGTAGTAGGCGACGGCGAGGTTCGC
>DATIUK010000322.1:0-4783 GCA_035466885.1 Casimicrobiaceae bacterium | reverse complement strand
CAGGTTGGGACCGATGACGTGGTCGAACATGAACGGCGCGCCGTCGACGACCATGTTGACGCCCTTGTCGCGGAAGCGGGCGATGCGCTCGTCGTTGACCGTCGAGGTGACGTTGGTCTTGCCGGCGAGTTCCTCGAGCTCGAATTCGTCGAGCTCGTGCACGGGCGCCACGATCACCGAAGCCTTCTGGATCGCCTTCTTGAGCACGAAGCCGGTCCACTCCTTGACCGGCGCGGAGGACATCACTCCCGAGGGCGCCCAGTCCAGGACGTAGTGCGCGCCGCTGGTGTAGAGCTCGAGCGCGTCGAGCGAGGTCAGGAGCTTGGGCACGCCGAGTTGCAGCAAGGGGTCCGCGAAGCGGAGGTTCTGCGTGTACTCGGACATCGCCAGCGCCAGCTTGAAGTTGGTCCGGCCCGAGAAGAACAGGACGTTGGCGTTGTTGAAGTAGTTGCCGAGCTTGTTCTGGACGTGCCGCAGCGCCCACTCCTGCAGGATGTCGGACAGCCGTCCCCCGGTCGTCACCGGGATGCGGGTGACGACGTCCTTCATCCGCGTGCTGTCCTTCTCGGTGTAGCGCCGCGAGCCGACCGTGTAGCTGTCCCTGACCACGCCGATGCCGATCGCCGCGGCGCGGCCCTCCCAGTGCCTGAGCAGCTTCACCGCCTTCGCCGTGCTGCCGTCGGTGCCGATGCGGCGGACGTTGAAGCGCTCGCCGAGGAAACGCGTATCGAACTCGAAGTCCTGCTCGCCCGTGCCAAGGCTGATGCTCACGACGGTTTTCATGGTCTCCCCGCTGGCGGTTTCGACGTACGTCGGCACGGGGTCCCTCGGCGCACGGCCAAGCCCATGCCGCTGGGGGATCGACGCCGTGACGCCGGCGCCGCAGCATCGTCCCCCGCTTGCCCAAATTGTACGGCGAAACAGCGGGTTGCTGCGGTGTTTCGGGTACGGCGGGCGACGCTTTCCGGGCCTGTGTCGCGGCGTTGGCCGGGCCCCCGCGCGGCGGTTGCGGGCGGCCACTGGCCCGGGCCGCCGGTTTGGTGCAAGCTAGTCATTTGGCGATCGGAAAGTGCGAAGGACGACAATGGAGATGCCGGGAATCGTGGGCGATGTGGTGCGTTCGGTCGGGCTGTCGACGGCGATGAAAGCCGCCGGCGTGGTGACCGGGATGCTGCCGATACCGCAGCCGATGCTGCTGGTGGGCCCGGGAGCCTCTGCCCGCCTTGGCCAGGCGCTGGGCGCGTTCGGCTACAAGAAGATCCTTATCGTCACCGACCGCGTCGTCGCCGGCATGGGCCTGCCCGGTCCGCTCATCGCCGCACTGACGGCGGCCGGCACGCGCCACGTCGTGTTCGATGCGGTCACCGCCGACGCGCCGATCCCGGTGATCGAGAAGGGCATCGCCCGGTTCGAGAAGGAGGGCTGCGACGCCGTCGTCGCGTTTGGCGGCGGCTCGCCGATGGACGCGGCGAAGACCATCGCGCTGGCGGTGGCCAATCGCAAGCACCCGCGGCAGCTCGTCGGCTACTTCAAGGGGCGTCGCGCGCCGATGCCGATCTACGCGGTGCCCACGACCGCCGGCACCGGCTCCGAGGTCACCGTGGCGGCCGTGATCTCCGATCCGCAGACCAACCGCAAGCTGGTGATCGCGGACACGCGTCTCGTGCCGGCGATGGCGGCGCTCGATCCGTCGCTGATGACCGGGCTTCCCCGCCCCGTCACCGCGGCGACCGGGATGGACGCGCTGACCCACGCAGTCGAGGCCTTCATCGGGCAGTGGGCGACGCCGACGACCGACCGGATGGCGCTGGCCGCGGTCGGCATGATCTATGGCAACCTGCCCACCGCCTATCGCAGCGGGAAGAACCTGGTCGCCCGGGAGCAGATGGCGCTCGCGTCCACCTTTGCCGGCCTCGCCTTCACCCGGGCGAACGTTGGCTACGTGCACGCGATCGCGCACCAGCTCGGGGGCAAGTACCACACGCCGCACGGCCTCGCCAACGCGATCATGCTGCCGCACGTGCTGCGCTTCCTGGCGCCGGCGATCACCAAGCGGCTCGCGCTTCTGGCGGTCGCCGCGGGTGTCGGCAAGGCCGGCGAGCGCTCGGCTGCGCTGGCGCGGAAGTTCCTCGAGTCGGTCGAGGCGCTGAACCGGGAACTCGGGATTCCCGCACAGCTCGACGCGCTGCGGGAGGAGGACATCCCGGCCCTTGCGAAGGCCGCCTGCTGGGAGGCCGACACCAACTACCCGGTGCCGCGCTACATGTCGCCGGAAACCTGCGAAAAGCTGATCCGGCAGGTCCTGCCCTTGCACATGGCACGAACGAGAACGAAGTCGAAGCCCGCACGCTGATGGTCGAACCGGCCAGGCGTCTGCGCGCTGCGGTCGCGGTGGCAGAACAAGGGACCCATGCCCGGCCCGCGTGCTTCAACAAAAAGGGCAAACTCGAACAGCGGGGGATGCAATGGTCGACAGAATCTGGTTGAAGAACTATCCGGCAGGGATGCCGGCCGACATCGATGCCGATCGCTTTCCGTCGATTCCGGACATGCTTGCGTTCGTCGTCGACCGGTTTGCCGAACGACCGGCGTTCCACAATCTCGGTCGCACACTGAGTTACGCGGATCTCGATCGACTGTCACGCAATTTCGCCGCGTATTTGCAGGGCCTGCCGGGACTGGCCAAGGGCGACCGCGTCGCCATCATGGCGCCGAACCTGCTGCAGTACCCGGTGGCGGTGTTCGGCATCCTCCGCGCCGGCATGACCGTGGTCAACGTCAACCCGATGTACACGCCGCGGGAACTCGAGCACCAGTTGAAGGACTCCGGCGCCAGGGCGATCGTCATTCTCGAAAACTTCGCGCACACGCTGCAGGCGGCGCTCCGGGACACGCCGATCAAGCACGTCATCACCACCCAGGTCGGGGACATGCTCCCGGTGGCGAAGCGATTGATGGTCAATTTCGTCATCAAGAAGGTGAAGAAGATGGTGCCGAAATGGCGAATCGACGGTGCCGTGCCGCTGCGCAAAGCGCTCGCGCGCGGTGCCGCCACGCGGTTTGCGCCGGTCGCCATCACCAACGAAGACCTGGCCTTCCTCCAGTACACCGGCGGCACCACCGGCATCGCGAAAGGGGCGATGCTGACCCACCGGAACATCCTTGCGAACCTCGAGCAGACCGGCATCTGGATCTCGGGCAGCTTCAAGGAAGGCGCCGAGGTCGTCATCGCGCCATTGCCCATGTATCACATCTTCTGCCTGACATCGACGCTGTCTTTCATCAAGTGGGGCAGCCTCATCGTGCTCATCACCAACCCGCGCGACATGCCGGCGCTGGTGAAGGAGCTCGGTCGGTGGAAGTTCAGCGTCATGACCGGCGTCAATACGCTGTTCAATGGCATGTTGAATACGCCCGGCTTCGAAAGGCTCGACTTTTCCTCGTTGAAAGTCGTGATCGGCGGTGGCGCGGCGGTCCAAAAGCCGGTGGCCGAGCGCTGGCAAAAGATGACCGGGCGGGGCATCACCGAAGCGTACGGCCTGACCGAATCGTCGCCGGGCGCCTGTTGCGTGCCGCTGGAGGCGCCATGGAACGGCTCCATCGGGCTGCCGATTCCCTCGACCGAGATCTCGATCCGCGACGACAGCTTTGCGGAGTTGCCGGTGTGGACGGGCGAGGCGGACATCGAGAAGTACACGGGGGAGATCTGCATTCGCGGTCCACAGGTGATGAAGGGCTACTGGAACAGCCCGGCTGAGACCGCCAAGGTGATGAAGGACGGCTGGCTGAAGACCGGCGATATCGGCCATCTCGATGCCGAGGGTTGCGTCACCGTCACCGACCGCAAGAAGGACATGATCCTGGTGTCGGGGTTCAACGTCTACCCGAACGAGGTCGAGAGCATCGTGGCGACCCACCCCGGCGTGCTCGAATGCGGAGTCGTCGGTGTGCCGGACGAGAAGTCAGGCGAGGCGGTGAAGGTGGTGATCGTGCGGAAGGACCCGAACCTGACCAAGGAGGCGGTGATCGAGCATTGCAAGAAGGAGCTGACCGGCTACAAACTGCCGCGCCACGTCGAGTTCCGCGATGCGTTGCCCAAGACGCCGATCGGGAAAGTGCTGCGGCGAGAATTGCGCGACCCGGCGCCGAGCTGAGCCCCGTTTTCGCCACGCCGGTCGCGGTTGCAGACGCCCTGTAAGCGGGCACTCGTCGCCGCGCGCCGACCGACACTGCCGGCCGGGTGCCGGTTCGCCCCGGGGGCATTGGAAAAGCGTCGGCCGCCCCCAAACTGCTGCCGAGGGTCCCGTGCACGGTTCGCGCCGCGGGGGACAACCCGGCAACGCCCCCTCCTGCCGACCGCCGCCACTGACCGATGCTCGAACTCGCCCTGCTGCTCGTTCCGGCGCTGCTCGCCTGGTTCGCCTACGACGCGATGCGCGTGCGCGAGGCGGCGATCGGCCTCGCCCGCGGGGCCTGCGAGCGGCAGGGCCTGCAGTTCCTCGACTTCACCGTGCAGGGCGCGAAGCTTCGCCTCGCGCGCAATGCCGATGGCCGGGCGGCATGGCGGCGCACCTATGCCTTCGAGTTCTCGGAGGACGGCCGGAACCGGCGGGCAGGGACGATCGTGATGCTGGGCGACGCGGTCGAGGCGGTCGAGTTCGAGGCCTATCCGCTGCCCTGAACGGACGCCGTTCGCGGCGGGAGCCGCCCCCGCGCCGGTTGCAACGAGCGGCCGGCCGACCGGTCTGTCGGTTTGCATGCTGCAGTGCGACAATGGAACCTC
>DATIUK010000321.1:0-5437 GCA_035466885.1 Casimicrobiaceae bacterium | reverse complement strand
CGCCACCGACACGTTGAGCGGCATCGTCGACGCCGTGGTGTCGAGCGTGCCGTCGCTCTTGAACGTGAGCGAGCCCAGGGGTGCCGCGAACGGCGTGCCGTCGGAGGCACCGTAGACGGTCCAGGCACCGGGGGCGGTCTTGACGAAGTAGGTGCCGATCGAGTGCGGGTTGCCGAGGCTGTCGTAGACGGTCATCGACGACGCCTTGTTGTAGGTCGTCGAGTCGTTGATGTTGAAGGCCGCGGTGATCGACGCCTCGCGCGAGTCGAGATTCAGCACCATCTCGCTCTTGGACGTCGCGAACGGCGGGAAGTCGGCGTTCGACATCTGCAGCGGGCCGGGATTCGACGGCACGATCTGACCCTGGGCGTTGACCGCGTAGCCGGTGAGCTTCGAGCCGGTGGCATTGACGATGTAGCCGTCCTTGTCGAGGTGGAACTGGCCGTTGCGCGAGAAGGTGATGGTTCCGTTGGTGTCGAGGCGGAAGAAGCCGTTGCCGTTGATCGCCATGTCCAGCGGGCTGTTCTTCGTGGTGATGTTCCCCTGCGTGAACTCGGCCTGGATCCCGGCGACCGAAACACCGATGCCGGCGCCGCTGCCGCCCGACCCGCCGATGGAGTTGGCGAAGACGTCCGCGAACAGCGCCTGCGAGCCCTTGAAGCCGATGGTGTTCGAGTTGGCGACGTTGTTGCCGATGACGTCGAGGTTGCGAGCGGCCGCGTTGAGGCCGGATAGTCCTTGCTGGAAGCCCATGGGCGCTCCTTGTCAGTTGATCTGCTTGACACTGGCGAGGTCGACGAGGCCGAGCCCGGCAACCTGCACCTGCGTTCCGTTGCTGCCCGGCACGATGCCGGTGACCTTGCCCGACGTCAGCACGTCGAGGGTGACCGCCTTGCCGCCGATCGTCGCCGTCGCGCTGATCGAGTAGCTGCCGTCCTTCGCCGCACTGCCCGCGTCGGTCTTGCCGTCCCACTCGAAGCGCTGCGTCCCTGCAGGCAGCGCGCCGAGGTCGACCTGGCGGATGCGCGTCCCGCCGCCGTCGGTGATCGTCACGACGACCTTCTCGGCGCCCGCCGGAACGGTGACGCCGCCGGCCGCCTTGCCTCCGGCGAGGCTCATCGCCTTGCCCGGAACCATCACGTCGTGGCCGACGAGGTTCGACGCCTGCAGGTACTGGCTGGCGCCGAACGAGGCGACCAGCCCGGACATCGTGTCGTTGAGCTTGTTGATGCCGTTCACCGTCGACAATTGCGCGAGTTGCGAGGTGACCTGCGCGTTGTCCAGCGGGTTGAGCGGGTCCTGGTTGCGCAGTTGCGTGACCAGGAGCGTCAGGAACCGGTTCGCCACGTCGGAGGACGTGTCGGTCTTCGCGGTCGCCGTCGCGGCGCTGTCGGCTCCGATCGCGTACAGCGGCGATGACGTGGTCGAGGATACGGTGGACATCGTGCCTCCTTCGCGGTTACTGGCCCAGCGTGAGCGTCTTCAGGAGCATCGTCTTCGCGGTGTTCATGATCTCGACGTTGGTCTGGTACGAGCGCGCCGCGGACATCATGTTCACCATTTCCTCGACGACATTGACATTGGGCATCTGCACGTAGCCTTCGCCGTCGGCCTGCGGATGCCCGGGATTGAAGATCGAGCGCGGCGGCGTGCTCGACTCGACGATGCCGGCCACCTCGACGCCGGCCGGCCCGTCGGCGGCGCCGAGCGCGGTCGCCTGGAACACGACCTGCTTGGACCGGTAGACCTGGCCCCCGGGCACCGGCGTGCTGTCGGCGTTGGCGATGTTCGAGGCGACGGTGTTGAGCCGCGTCGACTGGGCCGCCATGGCGGAGCTCGAGATCGTGAAGATGTTGAACAGCGACATGGGATTCACCCCTGGATGGCGGAGAGCATGGTCTTGATCTTGGCGGTGAGGACGCGCAGCGAGGCTTCGTAACGGACCGCGTTGTCGGCCATCTTCGCGCGCTCGGCGTCGGCCTCGACGCTGTTGCCGTCGAGGGCGAGCTGCGCCGGCGTCCGGTAGAGGAGCTGCGGACCCTGGGCGGTGCCTGGCCTCGCCCCTGGCCGGACGTCGGTGGCTTCGCGCAGCGCGGTGCCGAAATCGAAATCGACGGCCTTGTAGTTCGGTGTGTCGGCATTGGCGAGGTTCGCGGCGAGGACCTCCTGCCGATAGCTGCGCAGGCGCAGGGCTTCGACCTGCACCCGCATCATGTCGTCCAGTCCCTTGACCATGACCTGCTCCTCGTTCCGACCCGGCCTAAAGCTTCTTCTCGATGTTGCCGATTATCGGAGTCCTGCCCCCGCGCGATCCCCGGAATAGCGGTTGAAATACTCGGCAATTCGCCGTGCCGGCGCGGCAGCGCCCGACCTATGATTCGCTCAGCCGGTCCCTCCTCCTGCAGCGCCCTTGGCCGCGCGGCAGCGAAGTCCGGGGCCCGGCGACCCGGCAACCGTTGGCGAGGATGCGAGCATGAATGTCCCGATCAGCCTCCACTGCGTCCTGCGTATGGCACTGGCCGCGGCGCTGTCGCTCGCCGCGTGCGCGGCCGGCGCGACGCCTCCGGCCGACCTCGGCAGCCGCGTGCGAATGTTCGTCGAGCAGCAGCCGCTGCCGTTCGACGGGGAGATCGACGTCCAGGTCGGCGAGCCGGACCCACGGCTGAATCTCGCCGCCTGTCGTCAATACGAGCCGTTCATCCCCACCGGCGCCCGCCTGTGGGGCCGGGTGTCGCTCGGTGTGCGCTGCGTCGATGGCGCGCAGTGGACCGCGTACATCCCGGTGCAGATCAAGGTCTACGGCCCGGGGCTCGTCGCCGCCCGGCCGATCGCCCGCGGCCAGCCGCTCACCATCGAGGATTTCCGCCAGGAGCGCGTCGAGTGGACGCAGTGGGCGCCTGGCATGCTGGCCGTGGCGCCCGACCAGGCCGACGGGCGTGTCGCCACCCGCGGCATCCAGCC
This sequence comes from Casimicrobiaceae bacterium, assembly GCA_035466885.1. Taxonomy (GTDB): domain Bacteria; phylum Pseudomonadota; class Gammaproteobacteria; order Burkholderiales; family Casimicrobiaceae; genus CAIWHR01. The sequence goes on along the minus strand of DATIUK010000321.1, from coordinate 2,476 downwards.
GGGCGAAGCGCTGCGGCGCGACATGCTGCGGGCGCAGCCCGTCTTCGTGGCGGGCGAGCCGATCAGGATCGTCTATGCCGGACCCGGCTTCGCCGTCAATACCGAAGGCAAGGCGCTGACGCTGGGCAACGACGGGCAGACCGCGCAGGCGGCGCTGGGCGGCGGCCGGGTCGTCACCGGGGTCGCGCGTCCCGGCAAGGTCCTCGAGGTACGCTGACCACGACCCGGGAAATGACGCCGATGGCCGGGCTACAGATTCCGGAAAACCGGTCGATAATGGGGTGACGGCCGATTGGGACCGCAACCTTTCCCTGCCACGAGCCGGCAGGCAGACACGGAGCCACGCATGAAGATCAACCATTCGACGGTGTCGGGCCAGGGCAGCAAGCCAGCCGTGTCCTCGGCCGGCACGGCCCCGCTGGAGCGGCCGAACGCCGCGCCGGCCAAGTCGTCGCCGGAAGCAGGCGGCGGCGCGTCGGTGCAGCTCTCCGCGCTGTCCAAGGAACTTGCGGCACTGGAGTCGAGCCTCGCCACCGGCGGCGCGTTCGATGCCGGCAAGGTGCAGGAAATCAAGGAGGCGATCCGCAGCGGCACGCTCTCCGTCAACGCCCAGGTCGTCGCCGAGAAGATGCTGGCGGGCCTGCAGGAGATGTTCGCCAAGGTGAAGTGATGGCCGGTTTTCGTCTTGCTCCCCGCTACGATGCGGACACGCTACAGGCCGAGTTGGCGGGCTACCGCTCGCTGCTCGACGTGCTGCATCGGGAGCAGGACGCCTTGCGTCGGGCCGACGCCGACGCGCTGCCGGCCCTGGCGGCCGCCAAGCAGCGCGAGGTGCAGGCCCTTGCCGATCTCGCGGCCGCGCGCGCCCAGGTGCTCGCCGCCGCCGGACTGGCGCCAACCCGTGCCGCGGCCGAAGCCGTGCTGATCGAGGGCGGCTCGCTGCCCGAGGTCATCGTCGCCGCCTGGTCGGAACTCGAACGTCTGGTCGTCGAAGCGCGCCGGGTCAACGCGACCAACGGCGTGCTGATCGACGCCCAGCAGTCCTATTTCAGCCGCGCGCTCGCGGCGCTCGCGGGCGCCGCCGGACGCGATACGGTCTACGGCGCCGACGGCCGGCCCCGCTTCGGCGTGGCATCGCGCCCTCTCGCTGCCATCTGAACCTCGTTAAGAATCGAGGTCAGAAAATTGGGGTCACCCATTAGCCGGCGGTCGTCAAGTGAGTAAACGATTCTAACGGCGGCGTCAGCCGCCGGTGATTGTTGCATCCTTCCTCCGCTTCCGCACAGCACGCGGACCGCACCCGGTTCTTCCGTCGTTTGGCTGCGAACGAATCGCGCCAGTCACCCATCAGGATCAAGCGAGCGGCCCAGTTGCGGCCATCGCCCTGGCGGCCGGGGCCGCCCCAGAAGAACGTTGGTTCCGTTTCGTGTCCAATGGCCTAAGCACAGATGTTGGTGGTTGCCGTCGCCGGCCCCAGACCCTGGTTGGCTCACGTCCCAGGCGATGCGTCATGCCGTAGCGATGCCGGCGACCGGCGTCCCATTCAGATCTCCTGGCTGTCGCTCCAGACCCCAATCCGGGCTCACCGTCGCCGGCCTGACTCAGGCAAAGCAACGCGTCACATCGAACGGCTTGCTCTCCTTCAGGATGTGGTAGCAGGCACGGGCCAGCTTGTGCGCCAACGCCTTGACCGCGACCACCGCGTTGGTCTTCGCCTGCTTCCGTTCATAGAAACGTTTGGCCTCGCCGCAATAGCGCCGTGCAAACTGCGCCGCCTCGACGAACGCCCACGCCAGGTACTTGTTGCCGTTCTTGCGGTTCCCTTCGCCCTTCTTCTTGCCGTTGCTCTCATGGCAGCTGCCCACGCAGCGGGCATAGGAAGCAAAGTGGCCCACCCCCGCGAAACGGTCGATGGTCCCGATCTCCAGCAAGATAGTGGTGGCGAGAATGGTGCCAATGCCCGGCACGCTGTTCAGCAGCCCATAGTCCGACCGCTGGCCCACGCTTTCCCGCAGCCGCTGTTCCAAGCGTTCGATCTGCTCGTTCAACGTCGTAATCACCGCCACGTTGCTCTTGATCGCCAGACCCACGTCCGCCGGCAGCACCAACTGGTCAACACCGTCCTCAGTCAGCCGTTTAACCTGGTTGCTGCTGATCCGCGCCCCCACCTGTCGGGCCACGATGTTCTCCACCGCCAGAACGTGCGCCGTACGACTGCGCACCAGCTGCATCCGCTTGCGCGCCAGATCCCGGATCGCCCGCTGGGCCGCCGGCAAGATGGTGCCCGTCGGCAATATCCCCAGCCGTAACAGTTCCGCCAAATGGCGCGCATCGGTCTGGTCCCCACTGTGCTTGAGACCGTCGTATTGCTTGATCGCCCCGGTGTTCGCCAGCCGGACCGTGAACCCCGCCGCCGCCAGACCATCGACCAGCCAGTACCAGTTGTACGTGGACTCGACCGCCACCGCCGCCAACT
>DATIUK010000320.1:0-1840 GCA_035466885.1 Casimicrobiaceae bacterium | reverse complement strand
CAAGGACGGCAGCCTGCAGGTGCTGGTCGCCACCGACATCGCCGCCCGCGGCATCGACATCGACCAGCTGCCGCACGTCGTCAACTACGACCTGCCCAACGTGCCGGAGGACTACGTCCACCGGATCGGGCGCACCGGCCGCGCCGCGCGGCGGCGTGCGGGCCCCGCCGCGGCCCTGCCGCTGCAGGATCGGCTCGGCCCGCGCCTGCGGGTCCGGTTCGAAGCCGGCGATCACGTCGCGCGGCAGCGTGCGCTTCAGGAGCTTCTCGATGTCGCGGAGGAACTCGTGCTCGTCGACGCAGACCAGCGAGATCGCCTCGCCGCTGGCGCCGGCGCGGCCGGTGCGCCCGATCCGGTGGACGTAGTCCTCGGGCACGTTGGGCAGGTCGTAGTTGACGACGTGCGGCAGCTGGTCGATGTCGATGCCGCGGGCGGCGATGTCGGTGGCGACCAGCACCTGCAGGCTGCCGTCCTTGAACTCGGCCAGCGCCCGGGTGCGCGCGCCCTGGCTCTTGTTGCCGTGGATTGCCAGCGCGGTGATGCCGTCCTTGCCGAGCTGCTCGGCGAGCTTGTTGGCGCCGTGCTTGGTGCGGGTGAAGACCAGCACCTGGTGCCAGTTGTTGCTGCCGATGAGGTGGGTGAGGAGCTCGCGCTTGCGGTCGCGATCGACCGGGTGGACGCGCTGGGCGATGATCTCGACCGTCGAATTGCGCGGCGTGACCTCGATCATCGCCGGCGCATTCAGCAGGCCGTCGGCGAGGTTCTTGATCTCGTCGGAGAACGTCGCCGAAAAGAGCAGGTTCTGCCGCTGCTTCGGCAACAGCGCGAGGATCCGCTTGATGTCGCGGATGAAGCCCATGTCGAGCATCCGGTCGGCCTCGTCGAGGACGAGGATCTCGACCTTGGAGAGGTCGAGCGTGCCCTGTCCCTGGTGGTCGAGCAGGCGGCCGGGGGTCGCGACCAGCACCTCGACGCCGCGGCGCAACTGCGCGATCTGCGGATGGATGCCGACGCCGCCGTAGATCACCATCGACGAGATGCGCAGGTACTTGCCGTAGACGCGGACGCTTTCCTCGACCTGCGCGGCAAGCTCGCGCGTCGGGGTGAGGATCAGCGCCCGGATCGGCTTCTTGGCGTGCGCGGGTCCAGGCGCCGACCGGGTCGACAGGCGCTGGAGCATCGGCAGCACGAAGCCGGCGGTCTTGCCGGTGCCGGTCTGCGCGCCGGCGAGGAGGTCGCCGCCGGCGAGCACGGCGGGAATCGCCTGCTTCTGGATCGGCGTCGGTACGGTGTAGCCCTGTTCGGTGACCGCACGAACGAGCGCGTCGGCGAGGCCGAGCGTGGAAAAAGACATGAGGACCTTCGAAAAAGCGATCGGCCTGTCGCCACGGGTCGTGGCGCCAGTCGCAGGCAAACCGGGGGTGGTGCGGGGGTCGGGATCGACGGCGGCAGGGGACTGGACAACGTGCCGCGTGGGGCGAATGATATCAGGTTTCCCGCTGCCCGGGCGCGGGCCCCGGGTCCGGCGCCTTGGGCGGCCCCGGCTTCTTGGCCGCGGTCGCGAGGAACCAGGTGAGCGCCGCGATCACCACGGCGATCGCCACGCCGAAACCGAGGATGTCGCGCTCGCCGTCCCAGGTCACGACCTGGCCCAGGAACAGCACCGCGGTGACGACGACCACGACGCCGATGAGCTTGTGCTTCAGGTCGTCGAGGGTGCGGATGACGAGCCAGTGCGGCAGGTCGAGCTTGTCGCTGATGAACAGCTCGTAGAGTCCCAGTGCGATGATCAGGAACACGGTGCCCAGCAGGAACAGGTCGACGATCTCGATCAGCACCA
>DATIUK010000319.1:0-6514 GCA_035466885.1 Casimicrobiaceae bacterium | reverse complement strand
TGCGGCCGCCGTGCCGCAGCTCCAGGCGGACCGCGCGCGAGACCGGCCGGGCCGCCATCGCGGTCAGGTCCGCCGACGAATCCTGCCAGAGGAGCTCGCAGATGCCGATGTCCTGCTCCTTGCCCTTCACCGTCAGGACGTCGAGCTCGCGCACCTGCACGGCGAGCCCCGGCGACAGGCGCCGCGCCGTCGACAGCGACAGGATCACCTGGCCGCGCTTGGCGAGGCCCACCATCCGGGCGGCCACGTTGACGGCATCACCGAACACGTCGCCAGCCGTCTCGATCGCGGCGCCGTAGTGGAATCCGATCCGGAACCCGAGGTTGAGGTCGTTGCCACCGGCGGTCTCGGTCATCCGGCGCTGCGTTTCCGCCGCCGCAGCCGCCGCCGCATCGGCAGTCGGGAACAGCAGCAGCGCCTCATCGCCGATGGTCTTCACCAGGCGCCCGTCGCAGCCCTGCGCGGACGCGGTGGCGAGGTCGAGGCAGCGGCTGATCGCCGCGAGCGCGGCCGTGTTGCCGATGCGTTCGTACAGGCTGGTGCTGCCGGCGATATCGGCGAACAGCACGGCGAGATCGTGGTCGGGGGTGCTCATCGAGGTGGAGGATGGCGAACGGTGGGTCGATGACGAGCAGGCGGCGCGGCGAGCCGGACGGCAACGGGGCCGTGGATTCAGCCGCCGCCACGGTGCGTGGCAAGGTCGAGCCAGGCCAGCGTTGCGGCACGCTCGTCGGCGCCGGCCGTGGGAAAGCGGATCGTGACCGCGAGCACCGGCAAGGCAAGCCGCGCGATGATTCGCGGCGGCTGCGGCAGTGCCTCGACCTCCATCACGGTGCCCCGGTGGGTGATGCGGAAGCGCTGCGGCCCGCCTTCGACGGCGGCCGGAAATGCCGAGCGCAGGCCGCGTTCTAACTCCTGCGGCGTGGCCGTCATCTCGCGCTCGATGACCCGGGGCGTCTCGCTCCGGAAGTCCGCCACGGGTTCACCCGCCGGCGACCGGCGGCCAGACGGCGAGGTGATCGCCGTCGGCAAGCGGTGCGCTCGCGCGCGCTTCCGGCGCAATGTAGTGGCCGTTGACAAGCACGAGCTTGGCCACCCCAGGCGGCAGGCCATAGCGGTCGAGCACGTCCCCGACGCACGTGGCGGCGTCGACGTCGAGGACGACCGCGTGGCCGACGGTACCCGGCGGCAGCCGGTCCATCAGGTTGGCGTGGAGCTTGAGCGTGATCTTCATCGGTTTCCGGCTGGCGCAACCTGCGCATCGAAGCGAGACGCCGCGCCGATGGTGCGCAGCGCGCGCCTCCGCCGGGCGCCGCGCCTGCCGGCGCCCATCGAAAACGGGCCGCGGCGAAGCGCGGCCCGGTGCCACACGGCGACTTGCCGGAGATCAGAGGCCGAGGCGCTCCAGCGTTTCGCGCTTGGGCACGCCGTCCTCGTTCCAGCCGCGAACCTTGTAGTACTCCGGCAGCATCTTGCCGAGCTCGTTCACGAGCCCCTTGGCCGGTCCCGTCTTGCACGCCTCGGTGGTGAGGCGCGGCGGCAGGTTGTCGTCCTTCTTGGTGAACCCGGCGGCGAGGTTGAACTGCTTTTCCATGTTCCAGATGCGCTCGCCGACCAGGGCCAGCTTTTCCATCGACCAGTCACCCTCGCAGGCAGCGGCGATCTGCGGCTGGACGTCGGCAAGCCCCCAGGCGAAGCTCGTGAAGATGCAGATGCCCGCCGAATCGAAGACGCCGGTCGCGTCCTGGAACGCCTTGACGAGATCGGCCTTGCCCTCGGTGACGTGCGGGTCCGTCTTGACGGGAATCCCCAGCACCTCGGAGGCGACCGTGTAGCCGCGCAGGTGGCAGGCGCCGCGGTTCGACGTCGCGTACGCGAGGCCCATGCCCTGGATTGCGCGCGAATCGTAGGCCGGGAACTCCTGGCCCTTGACGCTCATCGACAGCTCGGGGCGGCCGTACTTGGCGCACAGCCGCTTCGAGCCCTGCCCCAGCTCCTTGCCGAAGCCCTCGCCGCGCGCGGTGATCTCGGCGAAGTGCGCCAGCGCCTTGGTCGAGCCGAACGGGGCTTCTTCCCCGATCTGCTCCTTGGTCAGGAGCCCGAGTTCGTAGAGCTCCATCGCCGCGCCGACCGTCGCGCCGAAGGTGATCGGGTCCATCCCGTCCTCGTTGCAGAGCATGTTGGCGTAGTGCAGCGCCTCGAGGTCGCCCACGCCGTTCGCCGCGCCGAGCGCCCAGGCCGCCTCGTACTCGAGTCCGCCCGTGGCTCCCCAGTACTTCGGGTTGTTGGAGACGGTGAAGTGCGTCTGGTCGATCTTCGAGATGCGGCCGCAGGCGATGGTGCAGGCGAAGCACGCGGCGTTGGTGACGAGCTGCGCCTTGCCGTCGGTCGGGCGCTTCTCGTGCATCGCCTCGCCGCCGATCTTCGCCGCCGACTCGAATTGCACGTCGCGGTGGTTGCGCGTGGGCAGCGCGCCCATTTCGTTGATCACGTTCATCAGCACCTGCGTACCGTACTTCGGCAGGCCCTGCCCGGTGACCGCGTTGTCGGCGAGGATCTTCTTCTTCTCGTTGGTGACCGCGAGGAACTCCTTGAAATCGCGGATGCCGCCGAAGCCCTTGGTGCCGCGGATGGCGACGGCCTTGAGGTTCTTCGAGCCCATCACCGCGCCGACACCCGAGCGTCCGGCGGCTCGGTGCAGGTCGTTGATGACGCACGCGTAGAGCACCTGGTTCTCGCCGGCGCGACCGATCGAGGACACGCGGATCTGCGGATCCTGGTGCTTCGCCTTGATCGTGTCCTCGGTCTCCCAGCAGGTCTTGCCCCAGAGCCCCGCCGCGTCGACGAGCTCGGCGCGGTCGTTCTCGACGAAGAGGTACACCGGCTTCGGCGACTTGCCCTCGAAGATGATCATGTCCCAGCCGGCGAACTTCATCTCGGCGCCGAAGTAGCCGCCGGAGTTCGAGCAGGCGATGGCCCCGGTCAGCGGTCCCTTGGTGACCACCGAGTAGCGGCCGCCGGTCGACGCCATGGTGCCGGTCAGTGGACCGGTAACCATCAGCATCTTGTTCTGCGGCGACAGCGGATCGACCTTGGGGTCGACCTCGCTGACGAAATACTTGGTCGCAAGTCCGCGACAACCCAGGTAGTCCTGCGCCCACTCCATGTTCAGGGGTTCGGCTACGCAGGTTCCGGCGGTGAGGTTGACGCGCAGTACTTTTCTCGTCCAGCCCATGTCGTCCTCCCTAGATCACTGCCGAATTCGCGCGTCCGGCCCAGGCACGCATTCTCTCGAGGCCGGTCCAGTCCGCATCCACGTAGGTGATCGCGCCGGTCGGGCACGCCTTCACGCATTCGGGATCGCCGCCGCAGAGGTCGCACTTCTGCACCTTGCCGGTCTCGGCGACGTAGTTGACGGTCCCGAAGGGGCATGCGATCGTGCACACCTTGCAGCCGACGCAGGTGCCGTCGTGCACCACCTTCGCGCCCGTCGCCGCGTCCAGGGTGATCGCCTCGACCGGACACGCGGTGAGGCACCAGGCCTCGGCGCACTGGGTGCAGGTGTAGGGCACCATGCGCCCTTCGTGCTCGAAGTTGAAGATCTTGATCCTCGATTGCGCGGGATTGAACGCGCCGGTGTGCTCGTACGCGCACGCCATTTCGCATTGCAGGCACCCCGTGCACTTCTGCGGGTCGAGATACAGCGATTTCATCATGAAAAATCCCTCCGTCGCTTCGTTCTTCGGCGTTGCCGTTCGCCGCCGGCCCGGTGACTTCCCTCGCCGCGTCGCCCGTTTCCGGGCGCAACGCGCAGCCCTTCAATACTATGCCTGCGCGCGGCGCTTGACCACCGGGGGAGCGCAAATTTCGCATCCGCACGCGCCGGGCGCCGCGGGGCGGAGGCCGGTCGATGCCCGCTGACGGCTCGCTGCGCGACTTCCCCGGCCGCCGCTGGCTGACCGTCGTCCTGCGCAGCGTGCACCTCGTCGCGGTGATCTGGCTGGGCGCCTGCCTGATGGCGGAGCCGGTCGGCGCCTCGGTGCGGGCGGCGCACGCGTGGGTGACCGTGAGCGGCGTCGCGATGTTCGCCGTCGACCTCTGGTGCCACCCCGGGCACCTGCGCGAGCGTGCCGGCGTGGCCGTGCTCGTCAAGCTGGCGTTGATCGCCGCGATGGCGATCCTGCCCCGGCACGCGCTCGCCCTGTTCTGGATCGTCGTCGTCTGGTCGGCGGTCGTCTCGCACGCGCCGGCTTCTTTCCGGCACGCCCGGGTGTTCGGCCGCTGACCGGCCGCTCGCGACGATTTCTACACAGGTTCTCAGGCGGCGGCCTGGACGGTGGCGAGGTACGCGGCCATGATCCGGTTCGGGTTCTCGGCCAGCCGCTCTTTCCACTTGCCGAGCCGGATCCGGCTCTCGATCAGGCCGCGCAGCGCGCCCAGGTGGTCGGTGAAGCCGACGACGTTGGCACCGACCAGCCGGTCGCCGTCGAACTCGAGCCGGATGTAGCGCCAGTGCGCGGCGTCGACGAACTCGGTCGCCTCGCCCCCGGGAACGCCCTGCCAGGCGCCGAACGAGGACGACACGAGGCCGAGGGTGTCGAGGACGTTGAAGGCGAGGCTGCCGACCGACGACGTCCGCACGCCGGCCATGTTGAGCGCGGCGATCCGTCCCTGGTCGACCGCGTTGGGCTGGATGGCGTTGACCTGCCGCTGGCCGGTCACGCAGTCGACGGCGTCGGCGACGTCGCCGGCGGCGTAGATCCCGGCGACGCTCGTCTGCATGTGCTCGTCGACGACGATGCCGTTGCCGATCGCCACGTCGCTGCCGGCGAGCCAGCCGATGTCGGGCTTGACGCCGACGGCGGACAGGTAGAGGTCGGCCGGCAGCCGCTCGCCGGTCGTCAGCGTCACGAGCAGCGCGCCGTCGGCGCGGTCGAGCCTCGCCGCCTGCGTCTTGGGCATGATGTGCACGCCCTTGCCCTCGCACCAGCGCCGGATCATGCCGCCCGCTGTCGGGTTGATCATCCGCGAGACCATGAGGCCGCTCCGGATCAGCACCGTCAGGTCGGCGCCGCGCTTGACCAGCCCCTCCATGATGATGCAGCCGATGAAGCCGGCGCCCATCTGCACCACGCGCGTCCCCGGCTTGATCGCCGCCAGCAGCGCGCGGGCGTCGGCGAGCGTCCAGCAGCTGTGCACGCCCGGAAGGTCGATGCCGGGGATCGCCTCCTTCGACGGCCGCGACCCGGTCGCGACCAGCAGCCGGTCGAACGGCAGCACGGTGCCGTCCTGCAGCCGCAGCGTGCGCGCCCGTGTGTCGAGCGCAGCCGCCGCCGAGCCGGCAATGCGGATGCGCAGGCGATCGTAGTGTCCCGGCGCCTGCCGCAGGTGCGTGCCCTCGACGGGAATCCGGCCGGTCAGCACGTAGGGAATCGCCATCCGCGCGTACGGCGGCTCGTTCTCGCCGTTGACCAGCACGACCTCGCCCGCCGGATCGGTCCGGCGCAGCGTTTCCGCCGCGATCACGCCGGCGGCGCCTGCGCCGACGACGACGTACCGGGCAGGTGCCCCGCGGGATTCGCCGGCGGTCCGGCCCGTCGAACTCACTGCGCCATTTGCCATGAATGCCACTCCTCCACGCTGGAACACGGTGGACTTCGGTGCTGCAACCCTGGTCTGCACGCCGGCATCGCACGACCCGTTCCGGCGCCAGCGTCCATCCTATACCCGGGCGATTGACACGCAAAGCGCGCGCCGCACGCGCCGCCGCCGGCTGCCGCGGCACCGAGCGCGCAGGAGCCGGCGACTTGGCATAAAATGCGTGCCGACGGACCATTCGGCCCGTCGCCCGACCCGCGCACGCCGTCCGCCACCGACCGGTGGCGCAACAACATCCATCCCGTCAGGAGCCGCCATGTCCGCCGTCCGCCTCGCCCTCGCCCCGCTCGCCGCCGCCATGGCGCTCACCCTCGGCGTCGCGACGCCGGCACTGGCCGGGAAGACGCTCGACGCCGTCAAGGCCCGCGGCGAAGTCGTCTGCGGGGTCAACACCTCGGCCCCCGGCTTCTCGTCGACCGACAGCAAGGGCCGCTGGCAGGGGCTCGACGTCGACACCTGCCGCGCCGTCGCTGCCGCGGTGCTGGGCAGCAGCGAGAAGGTCAAGTTCGTCCCGCTCAACTCGCAGCAGCGCTTCGCCGCGCTGCAGTCCGGCGAGATCGACATCCTGTCGCGCAACACGACGTGGACGCTGACCCGCGACGCGTCGCTCGGCATCGTCTTCGCCGGCATCAACTACTACGACGGCCAGGGCTTCATGGTGCCCAAGAAGCTCAAGATCGACAGCGCCAAGAAGCTCAACAACGCAACCGTCTGCGTGCAGGCCGGGACCACCAGCGAGAAGAACGTCGCCGACTTCTTCCAGGCGGCGAACATGAAGTACAAGTCGGTGGTGTTCGACACGGCGGAGGCGATCCAGTCGGCGTTCTTCGCCGGTCGCTGCCAGGTCTACACGACG